>JAEYYQ010000455.1 GCA_023428365.1 Pseudomonadota bacterium
TTGGATTACCATCTGGCCAGCAGCATACGAGGGGCAGGCGACGTGAAGGACAGCGTGACAGCAGACCGACGGATCTGCGCGAAGCAGGCAGGCATTGCCGCTGTATTGCTCGCGGTTTTCGTTTCCCAGGGTGGGTGCTCATCGTCATCGGGTGATGCCGCTGCACTGCTCAATCCGGATCCGCCGGATAAGATGTACGCCCTTGGCGATCAGTTGATGGCGAGCGGAAAGTATGATGCTGCCGCCAAGAAATTCGAAGATCTGGACCGCGACCATCCGTATTCGCAGGAAGCTCGCCGCGCGATGGTGATGTCGGCCTATGCCTATTACCGCGCGGGCAAGCGGCAGGAGGCGATTGCGACAGCGCGTCGTTACACGACGATGCATCCCGGCACGAAGGAAGCGGCACTCGCCCACCACATTATCATCTCATCCTATTTCGATGACATGGTCGGCCCGAATCGCGACCAGTCCAACGCCCGCAAAGCGCTCGCCGAGTTGAAGACGCTGAAGGCGCGTTATCCCGACAGTCCTTATGCGCGTGAGGCCGACAACCGCATGCGTATTGCCGAGGACAACATCGCGGCATCCGAGATGGAAGTTGGGCGGTACTACCTCGAACGCAAGAATTATCTGGCGGCCATCAATCGCTTCAAGACGGTTGTGACCGACCACCAAACCACCGCGCACGTCGAAGAGGCTCTGATGCGGTTGGTGGAGTGCTACATGGCGCTCGGTATCAAGCAGGAAGCGCAGACGGCTGCTGCCGTTCTTGGGCACAACTTCCCGAACTCGCGCTGGTATAAGGATGCCTATGCGCTGCTGGCGTCGGACGGCTTGGCGCCGCGCGAGGAAGGTGGTTCCTGGCTCAGCAAAGCGTGGCAGAACTTCAAGCTGCCGAAGCTGACGTCGAGTGGCTAGTATCGCTGCGTTATGACGTTCGGTTTGGCGTCGCCAAGACTGTAGCGCTTGTGCGCTAGCGCCGTATCGAGCTTGATTGCGGCGCCGGGTGCATGCCACCTACCCATCATGTCCAGTCATTCTGCGGCGCACGCGCATGTCGACCTCTCCCTTCAGCCATAAGCCGATTGCTGAGCTGACGCCGGACGAAGCTGCGTCGGAACTCGCCCGCTTGGCGAAGGAAATCTCGCATCACGATCAGCTTTATTTCCAATCCGACGCGCCGGAGATCTCGGATGCAGAGTACGATGATCTGCGCCAGCGCAACGCCGCGATCGAGGCGGCATTTCCCGAGCTGATCCGCGCCGACAGTCCGTCACGCAAGATCGGCGCGGCACCGGCAGAAGGGTTCGGAAAGATCCGTCACCGCGTGCCGATGCTGTCGCTTGGCAATGCCTTCGATGACGACGAAATCAGAGAGTTCGTGGAGCGGGTGCATCGTTTCCTCGGCATCAAGGGGGAAGATGACCGGGTCATGTTTACCGCCGAGCCGAAAATCGACGGCCTGTCGATTTCGTTACGCTACGAGCGCGGAAAGCTGATCGAGGCGGCCACGCGGGGGGATGGCGCTGAGGGCGAAAATGTCACCGCAAACGTGCGCACGATCCGCGAGATCCCGCATAGTCTGAAGACCTCCAAGGTGCCTGCCGTGATCGACATACGCGGCGAGATTTTCTTGTCGCATGACGCTTTCCGTCAGCTCAACGAAGCGCAGGCTGCGGCTGGTCAGAAGATTTTCGCTAACCCGCGCAATGCGGCCGCCGGATCGTTGCGCCAGCTCGATTCATCGATCACCGCCAGCCGGCCACTGAGGTTTTTTGCGTATGCCTGGGGTGAGGTGTCGGAGCTGCCAGCGCAAACGCAGTTCGGCATGTACGAGGCGTTCAAGCATTGGGGACTGCCCATCAATCCGCTGGCCCGCGTGTGTACGGGGGCGGACGAGATGCTCGCGTTCTACCGTGAGATTGCGCAACAGCGCGCGACGTTGGGTTATGACATCGATGGTGTCGTCTACAAGGTGAACCGTCTCGATTTGCAGGAGCGGCTCGGCTTCGTATCGCGCTCGCCGCGATGGGCGATTGCGCACAAGTTTCCGGCGGAACAAGCGTTCACGGTTTTGCGCAACATCGAAATTCAGGTCGGGCGCACGGGAGCCTTGACGCCTGTTGCCAAGCTGGAGCCGGTGACAGTCGGCGGTGTCGTTGTGACCAACGCGACGCTGCATAACGAGGACGAGATCAAGCGCAAGGACATCCGCGTCGGCGATACGGTGGTGATCCAGCGCGCGGGCGACGTCATTCCGCAGATCGTGCAGGTCGTGCTTGAGAAACGCTCGCACGGCGCGACGCCTTACGAATTTCCGACGACCTGCCCGGTGTGCGGTAGTCACGCGGTGCGCGAGGTCAACGAGCGTACCGGTGAAACCGATGCGGTGCGCCGCTGCACCGGTGGTTTGATCTGCCCGGCCCAGGCTAAGGAGCGGCTGCGCCATTTCGTGTCGCGTAACGCACTCGACATCGAGGGGCTGGGCGAGAAGCAGATCGAGCTTTTCTACGATGAGGGCCGCGTCATGCGGCCGGCCGACATCTTCACGCTCGCCGCGCGCGAAGAAAAGCGTAGCGACAAGCTCATCGAGAAAAAGGGTTACGGTAAGAAATCCGTCGAGAACCTGTTCAAGGCGATCGAGGCACGCCGCAAGGTGCCGCTCGACCGATTCATTTTTTCACTTGGTATCCGTCACGTCGGAGAGACGACAGCGCGCGACCTCGCGAATGCGTACGGCACCTGGGAAGCCTTTGCTGCAGCCGTCAAAGCCGCTGTCGAAGCGGGCCATAAAAGTGATGCCTATAACGATATCGATAACATCGAGGGCATCGGGGAAACCGTAGTCGATGCGCTGATCGATTTCTTCTCCGAGCCACACAACATCGAGGCCATTGACGCCCTTCTCGCCGAAATCACGGTGGAACCGTTCGCGCGTGCGGTGATTTCGGCGTCGTCTGTTACCGGCAAAACGGTGGTGTTCACCGGCAGCATGGAGCGCCTGACGCGCAGCGAGGCCAAGGCGCAGGCGGAGCGGCTCGGCGCCAAAGTGGCTGGTTCGGTTTCCAAGAAAACAG
>JAEYYQ010000577.1 GCA_023428365.1 Pseudomonadota bacterium
AGCCGTGGAAGACCACCACGTTGATAGGCCGGGTGTGTAAGTGCAGCAATGCATTGAGCTTACCGGTACTAATAGCTCGATTGGCTTGAATCGCTCTCATTAAGCAATGCTCACCTTGGGCATCGGAGTGATGGTTTTGGCCATCATCCAACGCCAAGGTCGTGCAGGTCAGCATGACCAGATCAGAAGTCATTCTTTTTCACCCTTTCGCCGACCTGGTGATTATGGCGGGGTGGCTGCACCCGATCCCATTCCGAACTCGGCCGTGAAACGCCCCAGCGCCGATGGTACTTCGTCTCAAGACGTGGGAGAGTAGGTCGTTGCCAGGTCTGCCAAAGGGTGAAAAAGAAGTCATCGAGAACCCCTCTTCTATATGTTTTAGAAACGCCGTCGCTGTCTCAGCGGCGGCGTTTTTGCGTTGGAACACCGATGTGATGCGGTGAATGATGCTGCGCACGCTCCGCCGCACGCGTTGACCAGCCAAGCCTGTTCCGTGGCATTTGAGCTGTCCACGGATGTCTGTTTATTGCGCGGAGTTGATCTGCATATTTTCTATGGCCAACGGTCGAGGAAACGCGCTTCTCTGTGACAAACAATAATCCAGGGGAGGGGCGTCAAAATGCGGTGGGTTCTTGGTGCCGGTCGCACCGACGTTGCAGTCCGACGTCCCGAGATCGTCACTGCCGTTTTGCTGGTGTTGCTGGCGGGGGTAATGTCATCCGGCCTGCACGTGTGCGTCCGCTATGTCAGCCCTGAACTCCCGACTATCGAGATCGTTTTTCTGCGTTCTGTTTTCACGATTTTGATCATGTTGCCGTTTCTGTTGCAGAAGGGGCGCGTTGCTTGGCGCAGCAAACGCTTCGATTTGCAGCTGATGCGGGGTGCCATCGGCGTGTGCTCGATGACCGCCTGGTACTATGCACTTTCGGTCCTGCCACTTGCCGACGCGGGGACGTTGAGTTTCACAACCGCCATTTTCGTAACCGTCGGTGCGGGCGTCTTCTTCGGTGAAGCTGTCGGTCTTCGGCGCTGGTCGGCGGTGATCATTGGCTTGATCGGCACGCTCATTGTTCTGAAGCCCGACACCGGATTGCTGTCGATTGGTGCTGTAGCCGCTCTTGGTTCGAGCATTCTTTGGGCCAGTTCCCTTTTGCTGGCGAAGCGTTTGGCCGCATACGACAGCTCACTGACGATCTCGTTTTATCAGCCTTTGATGATCGCGCCTTGGGCTCTGCTTGGAGCGTTGCCGTTCTGGATATGGCCGAGTGTCGAAGTTTGGCTGATATTGTTCGGGATGGGAGCTTTGGCCGCAGTCGGCAACTTCGCCTATATTCATGCGCTGAGACTCGCAGACGCCAGCATATCCATGTCAGCGGATTACGTGCGGTTGTTGTGGATGGTGATGTGGGGCTATCTGCTGTTCTCTGAAATTCCTGCGGCGTCGACCTGGATTGGCGCAGCTCTGATCGTGGGTTCGACGTTGTTTATCACGTGGCGCGAATCGACACTCGCGCGGCGGGAGGCTGCGACCGGGAAGAATGAACCAGGTCGCAGTCGAACTGTTTAGTCTCAGGCAGAAGTTCACGTCGTAGCGGCGGCAACGGTTGTTGGTTAGACTGAGATAGCACTCGTCTACGTGACATTTCGCTTAGCACTTCATCATCGCATAGGGAGCATTGAATGGTCGGACCCCGCCGCACTGCACCTATTGGGACGATTTTGGAGCGTCTTTCTTTGCGGCCGGATCCGGGCCAGCAGAAAATGATCGATTTCCGATCGAGCGGGCGGCTTACTCTCGGCGTCGAAGTTGAGTTTCAGCTCATTGACCCGGCGAGTTTTAACTTGGCGTCGCGCGCTCCCGAGATCATGCAGCGTGTTGCGGATGTTCCCAGCATAACCGAGGAATTTTATCTCAGCACCGTCGAAATAAACTCTGCGAAATGCACGGACGTTCATGAGGTCCGCGAGGATCTCGGGCAAACTATCCGTCGCTTGAGCGCGGTTGCCGATGATGTCGGAGTTCGCCTGTCAACAACAGGCTGCCATCCGTTCGCGCGGTACGCTGACTGCATCATCACGCCTACGCCCCGCTATCACGATCTCATCGATCGCAATCGCTGGCTCACCCGGCGCATGACAGTCTTCGGGATGCACGTTCATATCGGCATGGGCAGCGGCGACGAGTGCATCCGTTTCAACAATTTCTTCCTGCATTTTCTCCCGCATTTGCTCGCGCTTTCGGCGAGTTCTCCCTTCTGGCAGGGCGAAGATACCGGTCTGGCCTCGTGCCGACCGACGACTTACGAGGCGCTGCCCACCGCAGGTCAGCCTTACATGGTCGAATCCTGGCGGGAATTCGAGCATCTCTGCCAGACGTTGATGGCCTGCAATGCCATTCAATCCCTCAAGGATTTATGGTGGGATTTGCGGCCCAGCCCGAAGATCGGGACGCTCGAGATCCGAATTTGCGATGGCTTGGCGACGATGTCGGAAACGTTGGCCGTCGTGGCGTTCGTCCACGGCTTGGCGCACTGGTTCCGCGATCATGAAGGCTGGCTGGATCAGGTGCCGCCGCCGCCGCGTTGGCTGGCGCGGGAAAACAAATGGCGTGCGATGAGGTTCGGGCTGGATGCGGATCTCATCACCGACCTGGATGGCGCAGTCGTGCCACTGTGTGAGGACATCGCAGCCTGGTGTGATCGCATATCGAGCAATATCGCCGCGCTTGGCTATGAGCCATATTTCGAAACACTGCAGCAGATACTCTCTCGCGGGAACAGTTCCATGCGTCAGCGGGAAGTTGCTCAACGAAAAGGATCGCTGCGCGAGGTCGTCGCGCACAACGTTGCAGAGTTCGAGGCGGGAACGCCCATCTGGGCATGATCACGGGAGCCCTTCCCGCGGAAGCTTCGATCAAGGCCACCAATGTCGTGCAGGAGAAGGTGATGTCAGGTCCGAATGCCGAAACGTTATTGTCGGGAATTTCGACCTGGGTCGAAATTGAAAGTCAGACAGCCGATATCGCTGGTGTTAATCGCATGATGGATCGGGCCGCTACGGGATTCCGACAAGCTGGCGCCCGTGTCGAACGACTTCCCGGAACCAACGGCACCGCCGACCACTTGTCGATTTCCTCGCCCTGGGGTGGAGATGGTCCGGGTGTGCTCGTTCTATGTCACCTCGATACGGTGCATCCGAAGGGAACGCTGGAGCAATTGCCATTCCGCGTCGAGGGCGATCGCGCATTCGGCCCTGGTATTTATGACATGAAGGGCGGCGCCTATCTGGCCTATGCGGCTTACCGCTCGATTGTCGAGGCAGGCAAAACGACACCCTTACCGATCCGCTTTCTCTATACGTCGGATGAAGAAATCGGCAGTCTGGAATCGCGTGCTCACATCGAGGCGCAAGCGCGCAACGCAAAATATGTTTTGGTCACTGAGCCTGCGCGTGACGGCGGAAAAATCGTCACGGCGCGAAAGGGCGTGGCCCGCTTTGTGATCGAAATCGCGGGTCGGCCGGCGCACTCCGGATCTCGGCACGCCGATGGGCGCAGCGCCATCGTCGAGATGGCGCATCAGATTCTCGCTATCGAGGGCATGACGGATTACGCGCGCGGTATCACGCTGAACATTGGAATGGTCAATGGTGGTACGGCTGCGAATGTCATTCCCGCCCACTGTCGCGCCAGCATAGATTTGCGCATCGCGTCTGTTGCCGATTGCGATGAGATCATCGCGCGTCTGAAAGCCCTTAAACCGCGCAATCCCGATACGACGATCAAAATTTCAGGTGGTCTCAACCGTCCGCCTTTCGAAAAGAATGTAGGTGTCGAGAGACTTTATGAACATGCGCGCGGGTTGGCGGCGGAATTAGGTTTTGATCTGGTGGACACCTATACAGGCGGGGGCAGTGACGCAAACTTCACCGCCCATCTGGTGCCGACGCTGGACGGCCTCGGGGTCGATGGCAATGGCGCTCACACGTTGGAAGAACACCTGCTGGTGTCCTCCCTGGTTCCGCGCATGCAGCTTCAGCGCCGGCTTTTCGAGACGCTGAATTAGAGCGATATTCTCTGGTCGACCTGTCCGTTGGCTTTCTGACGGCTGTTCTGCTTGCGATTACCTTTTTCTCCGTGCTGGCAAGTGTCGGTGGGGCGATCTACGTGCCTGCGCTCGATATGACGATACCGGCTTATTTTCTCGTCGGCGCAATTGGCTATGCGATTGTTATGTCCGGGATCTCATCGATCGTCGGCTGGCCTTTAATTCGTGCAATCGAAACCAAAAACCATCGCGAAGGAATTCGTTTCGCGGGGTGGCGCGCGTCCGCTAATCGCGTCGGAGACTTTATCACGGCGATGCACGTCGTCAGCGATGACCATATTGCGACGGGTGCGACGGCCCCGCCGCTCATGACGATAGCGGCGCTGTCGATGCGGGACACGGAGCCACCGGCCGTCGCGGCGCAACCCGTGCCTTCCGCCTCGGTTTGATGGCTTCCGAAATCAGAAGCCGACTTGATCACCACCCTTGAGCTGTAAAGTCTGTCGCGCATCGTCGGGTGTCGCGACTTCCAGGCCAAGCCCCTCGATGATCTGGCGCACGAGGCGGACTTGCTGGGCGTTGCTCTCAGCGAGTTTGCCTGGGCCGGCCCACAGCGAATCCTCCAACCCGACACGCACGTTGCCGCCCATGGATGCCGCCATCGCAGCGATGCGCAGCTGATTGGCGCCCGCACCCAGTACGCTCCAGTGATAGTCGGTGCCGAACAACCGGTCGGCCGTCCGTTTCATATGCGCGACGTCTTCTGGATGTGGACCGATGCCGCCGAGAATGCCGAATACGCTTTGCACAAACAGCGGCGGCTTGACGACCTTGCGGTCGACGAAATGGGCCAGTGTATAAAGGTGCCCGATGTCGTAGCACTCGATTTCAAAACGCGTGCCGTTATTGGCGCATGTGGTCAGAATGTATTCAATGTCGGCGAAGGTATTTTTGAAAAAGCCGCTGCGTGAACCTTCGATGTACGGCCGTTCCCAGTCGAATTTGAATTCTTTCGTCCGGTTCAGCATCGGATAGAGGCCAAAATTCATCGTGCCCATGTTGAGCGAGGCGACCTCCGGCTTGAAATGAGCGGCGGGGCGCGCGCGCTCCTCGACTGTCATCGTCATCGCGCCGCCGGTGGTGATGTTGATCACGCAGTCCGAGCGCTGCTTGATGACTTGCAGAAACGGCGAGAACGCTTCGACGCTTTGATCCGGCTTGCCGGTCTGCGGATCGCGCGCGTGCAGGTGGACGATCGCGGCGCCTGCTTCGGCAGCACCAATCGCGGCGTCGGCGATCTCCTGTGGCGTGATTGGCAGATGCGGCGACATCGATGGCGTGTGAATCGAGCCGGTGACGGCGCAGGTGATGATGACTTTGCGAGCCTTGGCCATGGACGTTCCTCTCAGGGCGTAAACGGTTTGATTGTGCGCTTGTGTGCAGCGAGTGCGGCGAGCTGCTCGTCGCGCCAGCGGGTTTTGGCAGCGTGCTGATCGGCTGCTGGCGTCGGGCCCCAGGCCGCGCTCACCGATGATGTTTTGTCCGCGTTCCAGACATCGGCCTTTGGCTGATCGGCAGCGATACGCCGGAAAAATGGGCTATAGCGGGCGCAATAATCGTTGATGCCACCGGGCGCGTTGAGTTCAATCGTCTCGAACGGTCCCATGAATGACCAGCGCAGGCCGAGACCGTTGCGAATGGTCTCGTCGAGATCCTGCGGTGTGACGACGCCCTCTTCGACCAGCCGGAACGATTCCGCCAGCAGTGCGGTCTGAAGCCGGTTGAGGACAAAGCCGTCGACTTCCTTTTTGACATGGATCGGAACTTGTCCGACGGAGTGATAGATCTCCCGGGCACGCTGCATGATTTTGGGAGAGGTCCACGGTGCGCCACACAACTCGACGATCGGCACCAGATGCGGCGGATTGACGGGATGAGCGACGAGGCAGCGGCTTCGACCCGCGAGGCTTTCGGTATAGAGCGAGGTCACGAGCGCTGACGTCGACGAGGCGAGGATCGTCTCGGGAGCCGCAGCCGCATCGAGACGGGCGAAGATCTCGCGCTTCATCTCCACATTCTCAGGCGTGTTCTCCTGCACGAGATCCGCTCCGTGGACGGCGTCTTCCAGCGACATTGCGAGGGTGACGCGCAACGCAGCGCCCTTTGGATCATCGGCCAGACCATGACGCGCCAGGTCTTCGAGACCTTCGGCAATCAGGCCGCGGGCATTCTCGGCGACGCCATCAATGCCGTCCCAGAGCGAGACCTGCCATCCAGCGCGCGCGAACACCATCGCCCAGGCACGGCCGATCAGCCCGGCTCCAATCACAGCCAACTTCGCCATGGACGCTTCCTCTGTTCATCCGCCGGCACTTCCGGCCGGGTACTGAAACCTGATACGCATCAGGTTAGCCGCCGTGTCGGTTCATGAAAATGGCAATCGTTGAGTCAATTCCGCCAAGTAGGAGAAACTTTGAGCATTTACGTTCGAGACAGTCGCCGACATGACGACCGGCGGTGGATTACCAGTTGGCAGCATCGCTTTAAGGTCTCTCGTCCGCGTATTCGCACGAGCGCTTGGTGTAGGCATGCCCGACGTGGCGGCAGAATTCAGAGCTATACTTTCCGGAGGTTTTTGATCGAGAGCGGGCATGCATTGATGCTGGGCTCGTCACGCTCAGTTTTTCGAGACTTCTTCCAGGAGCGAAAGGAGCTGAGAGGCTACCCACGGATACTGAAAGGGAAGTGATGTCAGGCTAGGGAAGGAAGGCCGTCATGGATATGCAAATCGATGGACTCCGCGTGTTAGTCACGGCTGGAGCCGGTGGGATCGGACTTGAAATCGCGCGAGCATTCATCCGCGAGGGCGCTAAGGTGCATGTCTGTGATGTCGACCAGAAGGCATTGCAAGCTTTGCCTGCCACTGATCCTAATCTGACCTGGAGCGTCTGCGATGTGTCCGATCGCGCGCAGGTGGCGGCGCTGTTCGACGATGCGCTGAAAATACTCGGCGGGCTCGATTGTCTGGTGAACAATGCGGGCATCGCGGGGCCGACGGGGCGCGTCGAGGACATTAATCCGGAGGACTGGGACCGCTGCCTTGCTATCGATATCACCGGCCAATTCAACTGCGTGCGGCTTGCCGTGCCGCACCTCAAGCAAAGCAAGAACGCCAGCATCATGAACGTGTCATCGCAGGCAGGGAAGCACGGCTTTCCGCTGCGTTCGGCCTATGCCGCGGCGAAATGGGGCGTGATCGGTTTTACCAAGACGATTGCGATCGAGCTGGGTGAATTCGGGATTCGGGCGAACGCGCTGCTGCCGGGATTGGTAGCTGGTGATCGCATTCGCCGCGTCATAGAGGCCAAAGCTCAGCAACGTGGTGTCGCGTTCAAGGAGCAGGAAACGCATATGATGCAGTTTGCGTCGCTCAAGGAATACGTGACGCCGCAGCAGCTCGCGGACATGGTCGTGTTTACCGCGAGCCCACGCGGACGGACGATCTCCGGGCAGTCGCTGTCGGTTTGCGCCGATACGAATATGCTCGGGTGATGAATGCGCTGCGCTCTGATAAAGCAGGGGCGAGCTAAGGGGGATTGGTTTGCCAACGCTGGCTATCTACATCGGCGCGGCGATCGCTGAGATCGTGGGCTGCTTTGCGATCTGGGCGATCGTGCGCAACGGAGCGTCTCAGCTCTGGTTTATCCCTGGGACGATGTCGCTCGTACTGTTCGGCTGGCTGCTTACGAAAGTCGATGTCGATTTCGCAGGGCGCGCCTACGCCGTGTATGGCGGCATCTATATTGCCGCCTCCCTCGTTTGGCTTTGGACCGTCGAAGGACGAGCGCCCGATCGTTGGGACATTACCGGCGCGCTCATCTGCGTCGCCGGTGCGCTTGTCATCCTTTACATGCCGCGATCGGCGTAAGGCTCAGCCGTAGCGCTCAGCGCCGATCCATTGATTGTCCGAATACCGATCGCCATGCGCGAAGCCGCGTGGCAGGGCGCGTTCGATGGCGGCCAGTTGTTCAGCGTTGAGCTTGATGGCGGCTGCTGCGGTGTTTTCTTCCAGATGTTTCGCCGAGCGCGTTCCCGGTATCGGCAGCAGATGGTCGCCCTGCGCGAGAACCCAGGCGAGCGCAAGCTGTCCAGGTGAGCAGTCGTATTGATGCGCGAGTGCGAGGAATGGCTCCAGGACGCTCTTGTTGCGAGAGAAGTTTGGCTCAAGGAAACGCGGATTGGTGACACGGAAATCCCCTGAGCCAAAGATGTCGTTGCGCGTAACGGTTCCGGTGAGAAACCCACGTCCAAGTGGGCTGAATGGCACAAAGGCAACGCCAAGCTCCTGGCACGTTTCGATCAGGCCAAGGTCGGGGAGCCGAGACCAGAGTGAATATTCGTTCTGCACGGCCATGACCGGGTGGACGGCGTGTGCCCGTCGCAACGACGTCGGCGCAATCTCCGAAAACCCGAAGCCGCCGATCTTTCCCTCCTTGATGAAGCCGGCCAGGGTCTCGGTCACCTCCTCAATGGGGCGGCCCTGCTCGCGGCGATGGACGTAATAGAGTTCGACATGATCGCGGCCGAGACGACGCAGGGATTTTTCCAGCTCGGTGCGGAGATGGCTGGAGCTGTTATTGAACGAACGCGCCCCTGTATTGGGATCGCGAACGATGCCGCCCTTGGTGGCAATCTTGAAGGTGTCTTTGTGCGTTTTCAGGAAGCTGCCGATTGCTTCCTCGCTGACGCCGTTGCCGTAGACATTCGCAACATCAAGGAAATCGACGCCAAGGTCTGCTGCACGTGCCAGCGTCCGGTGGCTTTCTTCGATGCTCGTGGGGCCATAGCAGGCGTTGCCGGCAAAGCTCCAGCACCCGAGGCCGATGGCGGAAACGAGCGGGCCACCGGCCCCCAGAGGGCGTTTCATCATTGTGCAGGCGATCCTTGTTCATTGCCGGATGAAGTCGTCTGGTCGTTAGACTGTTGCACCGATCTGCCACGGAACATATTCCGCGTCTCCGTAGCCGAGCAGCTCTGATTTCGATTGCTCACCGGAGGCAACGCGCAAGATGACATCGAAAATTTCCTGGCCTTTGGTCTCCAGCGGAACGCCGTCGAGGACGTCACCGCAGTTGATGTCCATGTCATCGATCATGCGGTGATAGATGTCGGAGTTGGTCGCGAGCTTGATCGACGGTGATGGTTTGCAGCCGTAGGCTGATCCGCGTCCGGTCGTAAAGCAGATGATATTGCAGCCGCCGGCGACCTGTCCCGTGGCCGCGACCGGGTCATAACCTGGCGTGTCCATATAGACGAAACCCTTGGCGGTGATTGGCTCAGCGTAGCGATAGACGGCATTCATCGTCGTCGAGCCGCCCTTGGCAGCCGCGCCGAGGGACTTTTCGAGAATTGTCGTAAGGCCGCCGGCCTTGTTGCCGGGAGATGGGTTATTGTCCATGCTCATCTTGGCGCGCGCCGTATAATCCTCCCACCAACGGATGATCTCAACCAGCTTCTCGCCGACTTCGCGTGTCGCGGCGCGACGGGTCAGCAGATGCTCTGCGCCGTAGATTTCGGGCGTCTCAGAAAGTACGGCCGTACCACCGTGACGGACGAGAATGTCCGCTGCTATCCCAAGCGCCACATTGGCTGTGATGCCCGAATAGCCATCCGATCCACCGCATTGCAGGGCCAGTGTGAGCTCGGAGGCCGGGATCGTTTCGCGTTGGGCCTTGGCGGCGACGGCAAGCATGTCGCGGACCGCTTCCACGCCCGCAGCGACGGTTTTCTTTGTGCCGCCAACCTCCTGGATCGTCATCGTGCGGAACGTGTCGGATTCCTTGAGGCCGTAAGCCTCCTTCATGCGCGCAATCTGGAAGCCCTCGCATCCCAGACCGACAACGAGGACCGCGGCCATGTTCGGATTGCAGGCATAGCCCCATGTGGTGCGCTTGAGGACTTCGAAAGCCTCGCCGTTGTAGTCCATGCCGCATCCGGTGGAGTGGACCAGCGGAATGACACCGTCGACGCTCGGAAAGTCATCGAGCACGCCTGAGCGGCGAACTTCCTCGGCGATGAACCGGGCTACGGTCGCTGAACAGTTCACGCTGGTGACGACACCGATGTAGTTGCGCGTCCCGGCACGGCCGCTGGACCGGCGAAAGCCCTGGAAAGTCGCCCGCTGTTCCAGCGGCAGAAGCTGCTCCTCGCGCGCATCCTGGCAGAAGGCGTAGTCACGCTCGAAGGCGGCAAATCCGCAGTTGTGGGTATGAACATGCTGGCCGGGGGCAATATCCTCGCTGGCGAATCCGATGATCTGCCCGAATTTCAGCACGGGCTCGCCCTTGGCAATCTTGGCTGAGGCCATCTTGTGGCCGCGGGACACGCGGGCGCTCGCAGTGACACCGTTGGCGCTGCTGCCGGGGACGATCGTATCCACGGCGACAATCACATTGTCTCGCGGATCGAGCCGCAAGGCTCGTGGAGTGGCTGTCCGGTCGGTGACTGTCGTGT
>JAEYYQ010000618.1 GCA_023428365.1 Pseudomonadota bacterium
ACAATAGAGAAAAGGTACAATGAGCGTAGATCGGAGCTATAAATTCGAGGGGGGGCGTACCGGGGTCTTGTTGATCCCCGGGCTGGGCGGGTCTCCGTTCGAGATGCGTTATGTCGCGCTCGGCATGGCGCGTGCCGGTTACACGGTACATGTCCCGCAGCTTGCCAACCACTGCGGCACCGAAGAAGAGCTGAAGCAATCTCGCTGGCAGGATTGGTATTGGTCGGTTGAAGCCGCGCTGGATGAACTGCGCAAGAGCTGCGACCGCGTCATCGTGGGCGGCTTGTCGGCCGGTGCGATCCTATCGCTACATTTGGCGGCCAATCGTCCGAACGATGTTCATGGCCTGGCCCTTTACGCGCCGACACTCTGGCTCGATGGCTGGTCGATTCCCTGGTACGCAAGCCTGTTCCGGCTCTGCTTCCAAAAGTCGGTTGCCAATCGCATTCCGTTCGTCGAGCGTGCGCCGCACGGCATCAAGGACAAGCGGCTTCGCAAGATGGTCGTCGAGGCCTTGCATTCGGGCGATAGCTCGCAGGCCGGCGTTTTCCAGACGCCTGGCGGTACGATGCTGGAGCTGCGTTGGCTGGTTGATATCGTCAAGCGTGAGCTGCCGAGCATTCGTCAGCCCGCGCTGATCATGCATCCCCGCGAAGACGATCGCGCCAGCCTCAAGAACTCGCTGTATCTGCAGAGCAAGCTTGGCGGTCTCGTTGATATGGTCGTGATGGACGATTGCTATCACATCGTCACGGTTGACCGGCAGCGCGATCTGGTCGTCGATCGCACCGTTGCGTTCACGTCCTGGCTCGACCGGAAGAGCGACCGTCGCGAAGTTGCCAACGAGGACGGCGACGCCGCCGTCCAGCAGAGCGGCGCAACGGGTCGTCGCGTCGCCTGATTGGTCTTGAGACAGCCTGCGCCGTCGTCAGTTGACGGCGGCGCAGCGCTGAAGTTCAGCCGGCGCCCGTGTCCAGGTAAAGGTCTCGCTCAAGAACTTCACGCCCAAATAGCCCGTAACTTGCAGCTTGTCGGGGGCCCTGAGGCTGATGGCGACGTCGTAAGACTTGCCCTCTTTCGGGTCGTAGATCCACCCGTTGTCCCAAGATCCGTTGGATTGCTGCTTGAGATTACCGATCACTTGCAGACCGCAGATCGGCCGCTGCCGCTGGCCGGCATTGGGATTGAGAACGTCCGTTTGCGGACGACCATCTTTGGCATTGGGATCCTTCAGCCAGACGATGCGGCCGCAAAGCAGATCGCCGCAGGGAAGAATTTCGATCGCGCCCTGGCCGGTATCGTCAACCCAGATGCCGGCGGTGGGCGTGACGGGAGCAGCGGGCAGCGGCGCTGCTTTTGCCGCAGGCGCGCCTTTGCCCGGCTGCTGGGTCTGAGCTGAAGCACCGCCCGGCAATACCGTTAAGAAAGAAAAAAGGCCTAATGTCCAATAAGTTGCTAGTTTGGCGCGCATTGCCACATTCCCATTTCCAGAAAGAAGAGAGACGTCATCTCGCATTCGTTGCTGTCTGAGCAAATATCTACAGTTTCAGTTGGGCAAAAGCGGGTCGATCTTCCAGATTTTCGCCCTCGGAATGCCGAATTCGTGCGCCCATTTACGCTCCCAGGCAGCAACGGACTGGTCAGTTGCTTAACTGCTGTGACGCTGAGGAGTGGCGCTGTCGTGGCGGACCTCCTATATACTGGCCGCGTCGGTGGTCTGAGAATTGGCTGCAGGCAAAATATCGATGAGCGGCGAATTGATGGATGGCCGTTGTTACCTGCGGCACGACTGAATTGCTAGAAATCAGATAGCGATCAGACTCTGGAATATCGTCATCAATAAAAAAGTGAATCTCTGATGATACTGACGCTGGCCATTCGTAACCTGTTTCACGATCGCATTCGCTTGATCGTGACATTGGTGGGCATTCTTTTTTCGATTGTTCTCGTTGCCGTTCAGCTTGGGCTCTATCTCGGCGCCCGTAAGATGATCATCGGGATGATCGAACATTCCCATGGCCAGCTTTGGATCACGGCCTACGGAGCCAAAAGCTTCGAGGAAGGTGGCATCCTGCTGACACCGCGGGAACGGCATGCGGCTCTGGCCACGCCCGGAGTGAGCAAGGTGGTTCCGCTGGTGGTTTCGTTTGCGGAATGGCGCAAACCCGGCGGTGGCAGCACGACGTCGGTTATCGTTGGAACCGACATCGAAGATGGTGGTCTCGAGCCCTGGGATTTGGTGGAGGGAACTGCCAGCGCTCTTATGGCGCCCGATGCGATTGCCGTCGATCGCAGCTATCTGGCTGATCTCGGCATCAAAGGGATGGGCGACACGGCACAAATAGAGACGGGCCGCGTGCGCGTGCGCGCAATTACCGACGGCATTCGCTCGTTCACCATGGCTCCGTATGTTTTCACGACGTTGAACAGGGCGCGGAGCCTGCTCGGCGTGCCGGGCGAGAACACGACTTTCTTCCTCGTGCAGACGACGCCTGGAGCGGACGTCGAGGCCGTTAGAAAAGATCTGCTGTCGCGCTTGCCCGGTACGGAAGTTCTGACGAAAGCCGAATTCCGCGATCGCAGTCTTGATCAATGGCTATTTTCGACTGGCGCTGGCGTGGCATTGATCGGAGGTGCAATTCTTGGCTTGCTGGTCGGTACGGTTATCGTCGCTCAAACGCTTTATTCGAGCACTAAGGATCATTTGAACGAATTCGCGACATTACGCGCGCTCGGTTCATCATCCGGCTATATTCATAAGGTCATTCTGGCTCAAGCGGGTCTCAGTGCCGTGATCGGCTACACGCTCGGGATGATCATTGCGATGACGGTCGTGGTGCTGAGCACGCATACGGCCTTGCCCATTGTCATGACGCCGGGCCTTGCCGTTGCTCTGTTCCTGCTGACGCTGTTCATGTGCGCGATCTCGGCCGTGTCGGCGATCATGAAAGTTACGAAGATCGATCCAGCCATGGTGTTCAGTCGATGAGTCAATCCGTCGTTCTTGAAGCCGTCAATATCGTCAAGGAGCTGGGACATGGCGCCGGGAAGGTCCGTGCGCTGAAGAGCGTGGACCTATCGCTGTCGACCGGCGAGCTGACGTTGTTGATGGGGCCGTCAGGCAGCGGCAAAACAACGTTGCTATCGATACTGGGATGCATTCTCACGCCGACCTCCGGAACCGTGCGGATCTGCGGCGAGACAATCCAGGGCCTCGATGCGGAGAAGTTGGCGGACCTGCGTCGCCGGCATATCGGGTTCATCTTCCAGTCCTACAACCTGTTTCCAACGCTCACGGCGATGGAAAACGTGCGCCTCGCACTCGACGTCAGGGGCATGAAGTACAGCGATACGGTGGCCAAGGCTGAAGCGGCGCTGACTGCTGTTGGTTTGGCGCACAAATTCCGCAGTTATCCGCGCAATATGAGCGGTGGCGAGCAGCAGCGCGTCGCCGTTGCGCGAGCCCTTGCGGGATCTCCCTCCGTCATTCTTGCCGACGAGCCCACAGCAGCTCTCGATAGCGAAAACGGACACGCCGTGATGGCGCTGCTGGCGCAGATCGCCAGGGAAAATAATCATGCGGTGCTCGCCGTCACGCACGATCCGCGCACCCACGCATTTGCTGATCGCATCGTGCGCATTGAGGATGGTCGTATCGTTGGCGAGGATCGTCGTCCGGAAGCCAGCAAGAACGTAAAGAAATACGACATTACCAGGAAACGGAAGGCCAATGCCTAGGATAGATTCGACCGTAACGACGCTGGTTATCGCACTGGCATTGGCCGCTGGTCTTGGCTACGGCGTGAGCGAATGGTCTGAAGCGCGTAAGCGCGATCAGAAGAGCTCCATCGTCGAAACAGCGAAGGCCCAACCGGCACAGCCCAAATCGAATTGGATCGCTTCAGCCCCGGGCCGGATTGAGCCTCGCGGTGGCGAGGTTCGTATCGGCTCGCAAGTTCCTGGTCGCGTCGTCGATGTCGTCGCGAGCGTCGGCGATCGCGTGCAGGCCGGAGATCTTCTGGTCAAGCTGGATGACGAGGAAGCGCGCACGCGCTTGATTGCTGCCGAGGCGGAAGTCGCCGTGCGCCGGCGGGAGCGGGATGCGGAAACAGTTGGTGGCGCTGCGCAGGATCGCCGTGCTGCGGAGGATGTCCTGTCTAACGCGGAGCGGAGCCTTCATGCCGCCCGCGTCGACGTTGATCGTCTGCGTAGCGCGCAAAATCGCAATGCCGCGAGCGCAGATGACGTTGCACGTGCTCGTTCGGCGCTGGTCGTGGCAACCGAAAAGCTCGATCAGGAGCGTGAAGCTTATCGCACCGTCGCCGCACGGTCCGGTATGCCGTTGCCGACCAGGCTCGAGGCTGGGCTGACGGCGGCGCGTGCCGACTTGTCGCTTGCCGAACTCGCTTTCGAGCGGACGCGAATTCGCGCACCATCGAACGGTACAGTCCTGCAAGCAAACGTGAAAAGCGGCGAGATGCTTGCGCCCTCACCGGAGTTGGCAGCAGTGACGCTGGGCGATGTGTCAGCGCTTCGTGTCCGGGCCGAAGTCGAGGAGCGGGACGTTGGAAAGATCCGCGTCGGGCAGCGTGTCATCGTCCGTTCGGATGCATTCAGTGGCCGTGATTTCGAGGGCCGTGTCGCGAGTGTTGCCGAGTACGTCGGACCGCCGCGTCTTCCGAGCCGCGGTCCGCGCAAGCCGACCGACGTCGACATTCTTGAAGTTATGATCGATCTGGATGGTCGCCCACCATTGCTCGCGGGCATGCGGGCCGATGTGTTCTTTCGTGCCGATGTGACGTCGTCCACGGCTCCTGCCGGTTCGGTGAACTGATTTAGCTCTGGTTTCAGCGCGAGCAATGGCCCGCGCTGAAACATTCCTGTGCAGGCCTATGCAGCGGCCTTATTGACCTTCTGCTCTGCAACTTTTGTCAGCACCTTGTCTGCGTGCTTCTCCTCATCGAGTGTCTCTTTGAGAAGCTCGATGGCGTCGGTGTGGCCTAGTTCTTTTGCCCAGGCGAGAAGCGTCCCGTAGCGTGTGATTTCGTAGTGCTCGACGGCCTGCGCCGAAGCAATTACGGCCGCATCGCAGACAGCCTCATCCTCGATATCGCTCAGCTGCTCCTTGGCTTCGCCAATGATGCCTTCGATGGCTTGGCACTTCACGCCTTTGGGTTTCTGCCCGATCGCCTTGAAGACTTTCTCCAGTCGTTGAACATGATTTTTGGTTTCGCCGAGATGCTTGTCGAGGGCTTCTTTCAGGTCGTCCGACTCGGCTTTTTTCGACATGGTGGGCAATGTCTGGAGGATCAGTTTCTCGGCGCTGTACATGTCCTGCAACTGGTGCAGGAAAAGATCGTTCATGGTTTTGACGGTCATGGTTGCGCTCCTCTGATATTTCGATGCTTCTACAATGCAAACAGGGAGAGGTTAGTTTCGGCGCGCAATGACGCTCATGGTTTTTGGAATACAAATGGAAACGCGCCCCGCAACGTTTCCGTAGCGAGGCGCGCGTTTTCTGGAGGTGGTCTTAGCGGTTGGTGCTGCCCGGTGCGGCCGGCGGCGGGTTGGCCCTCGTCGCCTCGGCGCGGGTCACGAATTCGGGTGCCTTTTCGAGGTCGTCACGAGAAAACGTCGAGCTGAGCTGATTGGTCTCAGGAGCCTGCGTCAGGGCCGACAATGGCAGTGCAACGGTCTTTTCACCGATACCGAGGAAGCCACCGACACCGACGAGAACAGCAACGATCTGCCCATCTTCGGACAACAATAGATTGTTGACGTCACCAATGCGCTCGTTATTGGCGCCATGGATGCTCTTCTTCATATAATCGGTTGCCAGACGCTGTCCCGGCTGCTGCTGAGACAGGAAGCGATCGCCCGTCGTACTCGCTGACGCGCCCGGCGTTGGAGCGGTCTGCGTAGACGGTGCCATCGGGGATGTCGCTGCTGGCGGCGTTTGCGGCTCGGTCGTAGGCGGGCTCGTCGTTTGAGCGCTGACCGCCGTTGCCCCAAGCATGCCAAGGGCTGCAGATAAGGCTATGATTTTATTGCTCATTATCATTCTCCTCTGAAGCTGGCGTATACCATGTCAACGTTCATTGACCGCAATAGGTTCCTGCCGAGAGGCTATTTGCTTGTCTGCTGGGCGAGATGCAGGCTTGCGCATATCGGTCGACGTGGACCATGGAACGCTAAGGCCTTGCCTGACGTTGCTTTGGGATAGGGGTAGGTCGGACGCTATGTTCCAACCTCAATGTCCGATAGTTTCGAATTTGGACGCAGCTTGTCCTTCCGCACAGCTGCCCAGTTATTGAGTTCCAACAACTCCAAAAGGAGAGATCGTGGCTAGCTTCCTGAATCGTTGGGTTGACAGCCTGAAGGAGAGTGCGCGCGAGGAAATCCAGGAAACCGCGCGGTCCGCATCGCTCTACATAATCGCAGGCGTGGCCGGCGCGATGGCCATCGTATTCCTGACGTTGGCGGGTTTCTGGTGGCTCGAATTACACTTCGGCGCAGTCACGGCGGCACTCATTGTGGCCGGCACTTATGCGGCAATTGCTGTGATCTTCCTGATATGGGCGTCGTGGCACGGTCATACTGCAGCGTCGACGGCTGAGGCTGCCGCCGCCGAAGAAGAGGCCACAACTGCTGGGACCGCGGACGTGAATGCTTTCGCCGATTTTCCCGACAAGATGGGTATTGATCTCGACAGTGTCGCCGGGACTCTTTCGGGCGCGGGTTATCGAACCGAAGCGCTGATCGTTACGGCATCCAAGGAACTTTTGAAGCAGCTTACACCGCTGCAATTCATCAGCCTTGTATTTGTCGGGAGTTTTCTGTTCGGCAGACGACTGAGAAAACCCTGAATTGAAAAAGGCGCAAGCTGGCAGCTTGCGCCTTTCATTTTCTCACAATTTGAAGTTATTCGATCAGACGCGCGCGGCGCGCCGCTGCGGCATCGATAGTGCAGCAGCATCGATGGCATCCGGTCCAAAGTCGTCCGGAGAATGTACCTCGAGCATGTTTGCCAGCTTCTGGCGCGCCCGGTTGGTTCGGCTTTTCATTGTGCCGACAGCGCATCCGCAAATGGCTGCGGCTTCTTCGTAAGAAAACCCAGAGGCGCCAATGAGGAACAGGGCTTCGCGCTGATCCTCGGGAAGCTGCGCGAACGCCTGCTTGAACTCCTGGAGATCAAGGTGAGCGAGCTGGGAGGCTTGCTGAGCCAACGTTGCGGCAAAGCGCCCCTCGGTATCAGCAACCTCTCTCGTGAGCTTTCTGAACTCCGAGTAGAATGTATTGCGCAGGATCGTGAACAGCCACGCCCGCAAATTCGTGCCATGTGTATAGCGTGTACGGTTTGCCCAGGCTTTGACCAGAGTTTCCTGGACCAGGTCATCGGCGCGATCGGGGTTGCCAGTGATGGAACGCGCAAATGCTCTGAGGCTCGGTATCTCTCCGAGCAGACCGTCACGAAAGCTCGCTTCAGTCTGCATGGTCACCGTCTTCCTTCTCCGCAAGTGCCTGAAGCAATTCGACAAATCTGTCCGGTACCGGCTGAGCCGCAGACTCGTCAAACAGAGCCTTCAGTTTCGCGCCGATTTGTTCTTGGACAATTTCGTTGATCGCAGGCGCCACCGGTTCCCCCTCGTTGGAGTGTGTTGCCTCGCCGGCGGACAAGGCCCTACGTTTGACTTGGCTCATTGACTTTTGACCCCGTGCACTCGGGCGCAAGCGGCGCCCACCCTTCAAACGCGATGGATCATACGCAGTTCCATCGAGAAACGAAAAAATTGAGATACAGTTGCAACCAACTAGCAATCAGCGCGTTCCATAAGACACAATCGCCAGCAAAGGCGCGCTAGTATCAACGTCTGGGCATTCATAGGGGCAGTTTCTCATGTCGATAGCGAACATTGTTGGCTCGCACATCCCACATTTGCGTCGATTCTCCCGGGCCTTGACAGGATCTCAGGCCGGCGGCGACGCCTATGTCGAGCAGTTGTTGGAGACTTTAGTCGCCGATCCGGCGATGTTTACTGCGACAGATGATCCTCGCGTGGGTCTCTACAAGACGTTCATGCAGATTCTTTCCTCGGTCGCTGCCAGCGGTTGGCAGACGCGGCCGAAGAGCTGGGCTTCCGGCTTCGACCGTAACGTTTCCGCGATGACGCCGCGTTCGCGACAGGCTTTCCTGCTGCGGCATGTCGAAGGGTTCACCCTGCAGGAGACAGCCGACATTCTGGGTGCAAGCGAAACCGAAACCCAGCACCTTCTCGCTCGTGCCGGCGAGGAAATCGCCCGGCAGGTTGCGACCGAGGCACTCATCATCGAGGACGAGCCGCTGATCGCCATGGATCTGACGCAGATCCTGGAAGAGCTGGGGCATCGTATCGTGGCAGTCGCCCGCACGCGCGACGAAGCTCGTCGTGTGATGATGACCAATCGTCCGGGTCTCGTTCTTGCCGACATCCAGCTCGCCGATGGCAGCTCCGGCCTCGATGCGGTCAACGATCTGCTTGGGCAATGCCAGGTACCGGTAATCTTCATTACGGCATATCCGGAAAAATTGCTGACCGGCGAAAAGCCGGAGCCGACGTTCCTGATCACCAAACCCTATCAGCCCGAGACGCTGCGGGCCACGATCAGTCAGGCGCTGTTCTTTGACCAGCGGTCTCGCCGGGCTGCCTGACTGCCGGGATGAAGATAAGTGCGGGCACGGATGTGTTAAATCTCATCCGTGCCCGGAATTCGAAAGGACTTCGCGTGGCGCGGATGGATGACGATGAAGCCCCCACGGAACGCACCACAGTTGAGGCGCGGCAAGGCGGTCGCAGCCGCGCTAATTTGCGCGTCCTTATTTCGTCGACGCTGATCGCCGTTCTGATATTAGGCGCGCTGTACTTCGCATTCTTTCCGCGCTGGTTTCCATCCTGACACTACGTAAATTTCACGCGGTTTTGTCATCGCGGCCGGGCACCTGTACCGCCTGACTGACCTTCCGATTTTTCTGTCGGCATTGCCTTTTCCGAGCCGCGGCGCGCCTGTTCTGACGAGCGGCCGGATTTTTCCGAAGCACCGGCAATGCGAATGCGGCGCTGCTGTTCCAAGCCCTTTTTCAGCCGTGCACTGATCGCCAGCACGCCTTTCTCAAAGCGGGCATCCAGACTGTCCTCGTCGATGCCTTCAGGTAGCTGCACCCGCCGCTCGAAACGTCCGAAACGACGCTCACGGAACTGCGTGTCGCCCTCTCCTTCTTTGTGTTCCTCGTGACGTTCACCTTTGATGGTGAGCATCCTGTCCTGCAAGGTAATATCGACGTCGTCGGGATTGACGCCTGGCAGGTCCATCTCGAGCTGTACCTTCCCACCTTCCATGCGGATGTCGAGTTGGGGCGACATCGACGCTCCGGTCAGAGCGCGCGCCATCGGCATGAAGCCTTCGCCCATGAAGCGTTCAAAGACGCTATCGAGTTCTCGGCGAATATCGGAGAGAGGGTCGGAAAAGTAGCTTGGTTCGGATCGCCGCGGTGACAGATTTGGCATGGTTGGTCTCCTGGCTGGGATTGGCTGCGCCTACAACGCGTGCAGGTGGAACGGCGTTCCGCTCGATCCAGGTCCAGACCGGGTGCAAGGATGCGGGAGGTTGGCGACGCTATGTCGACTGCCGGCAAGCTACTTCGGGCACTATGCTTGGCTGTATGTTCGCTAGCGCGAAGATCTTGTCGGGAACTCGCGGAAGAGGCGAGCGTTTGGCGGGGAGATGAACTGATGCGTGAGGAGAGATCATGAAACCTCTCAACCTGTTAACGCTCTGCCTCATCATTATCGGCGGATTGAACTGGGGCTTGGTCGGGCTCTTCAATCTGGATCTGATCGCAGCGATTTTTGGTGGTTTCTCGCGCCTGCTTTATGTGCTCGTCGGATTGTCGGCGCTGTAACAGCTGGTGCCGTTGTCTCAGGCCTTCTCCAGCGATGAAGTGGCGGCTGAGCGTGGAGAGAGCTTCCGGCGCGATCGCTTCGGCGAGTGAAACTGGGCTGAGGACCGAGTCGTCTGCCGGGGCGGCACCGCTGAAAGTGGGGCCCCCCAAATAGCCCGCCGGGGA
>JAEYYQ010000620.1 GCA_023428365.1 Pseudomonadota bacterium
CTGCTGTTCCTGCGCTGGAGACGTCTCCTGTGCCGAAGGATTTGACTGATCTCGAACGCCGCGTCGCGCGCGATCTGGAGATGCTTGTCCAGCCGGCAAATTGGGTTCCGCCCAGGGCTGGCGCTAATGGTCGTCCCATGTTGGATGTCATCATCATCGGTGCGGGCATGCATGGCATCGCTGCGGCCGGCGCTCTGATGCTGAAGGGGGTGCGCAATATCCTTCTGCTGGATCGGAGCCGTGACGGGTTCCAGGGGCCGAGGGTGACCTATGCGCGAATGGAAACATTGCGTTCGCCGAAGCATCTGCCGGGGCCGTGCCTCGGCATCCCGTCGCTGACGTATCGGTCCTGGTATGAAGCCTCATTCGGCACGGCTGCCTGGGAGGCGCTGTACAAAATCCCGAACGCGAGCTGGCAGGATTACCTGACCTGGATACGACGTGTTCTCGGCATGCCACTGCGCAGCGAGGCGGATGTCACGAGACTGGAGCCGGCTGCCGATAGCGTTGCTGTGCATCTTGCCGACGGCGATGTTTTACGGGCGCGCCGCGTCGTTCTTGCGACCGGTCGCGTCGGTACTGGCGGGCCGGCGATTCCGGATTGGGTCAGCGCGGATCTTTGGCCTGACCGCGCAGCGCACACATGCGATGAGATTGACTTCGCACGCCTTGCTGGGCGTCGCGTTGCTGTTCTTGGGGCAGGCGCTTCGGCCTGGGATAATGCGGCGACCGCGTTGGAAGCGGGCGCGCGCGTCGATCTTTATTGCCGACGCTCCCAGATGCCGCAAATCAATAAGGGACGAGCTGCGGCGACGCCGGGTTTCTTCGAGGGATGGGGAGAACTCGATGTCGCGCGGAAGTGGGAGCTGTTCGTCTATATGCAAGACAACATCGCGCCGCCTCCGCACGAAACGGTTAATCGCACCATCGCGCACGAAGCGTTCCAACTGCATTTCGGCTCGCCGATGCGTGCAGCGCGCCGATCGAAGGATGGTGTCGAGCTGGTCTTCGATGGTGGCAGCGAGCAGTTCGATTTTCTGATCGTCGGTACAGGGTTTGCCGTAGATTTGCGGCGTGAGCCTATCGTGTCGGGCTTCGCTGATAACATCGCAACCTGGGGCGACCGCTATCAGCCTCCGGCGCATCTTGTTCGCAAGGCGCTGGAGTCGTTCCCCTGGGTCGGTGCGGGCTTCGAGCTGCAGGAACGCGAGGCGGGATTGTCGCCTGGATTGGATCGAATCCATTTGTTCAATCACGCGGCAACGGCCAGCCTCGGTGCGATCGCGTCGGATGTGCCTGGAGCGAACGCCGGTGCGCAGCGGCTGGCTTCCCGAATCGTTGCGCGGTTCTTCTCCGAAGATATCGATGCCGTCGCGGCCGTGCTCGAGGCTTTCAGCGAGCCGGAGCTCGCGGGAACGCCCTACTGCACGCTGCTAGTTCCGCCCGCGCAATGAGCGCCAAGTTTCTGATGCCAATCGCTGTCATGTGCGTAGCCGAAGTGCAGCTTTTTAATTGCGGTTCTTTTCCGATAACAATTTCCACGATCTCGCTGAGTGGTGGGTTCAATATTGCGCAATTTCCGCAATTGTTAGTCGAAATAGGACAGCAAATTCCCCGCCGTCCTTTGTACGATCGAGAATAAGCTTATGAGTGAAAGTCAGCATTGGAGGCACAATATCGCTAGCACTCATAAACATTTAGCTTCGGGCAACTTGCCGCAGTCGTCAGTTTTGCCCGTTACTGATCTGGAAATTTTGTTCTCATCGGTGCAGGCTGCGATGGCAGGACACAACTGCAGCCATAACATGAGCTCATCGCCGCTCCGCAGGTGCGGTGGATTAGAAGAATGCAAGGACGCGTGTCTGCAATGAACGCAATTTCAACGCCAATTCCGACCGTCGGGATCGACGTCGGCGGAACCTTCACGGATTTCGTCGTCGTCATGCCTGATGGTGAACTGCTGCTGCATAAGCAGCCCAGTATGCCAGCCGATCCGTCACTGGCGGTAGAGCTGGGGCTGCGTGCTCTGATCGATAAGAATCAGGAACTCGCCGGCCGCACGCTACGCATCGTGCACGGTACAACGCTCGCGCTCAATGCGATCCTTCAGAGAAAGATTTCGCGCGTCGCATTGGTGGTCTCGAAAGGCCATCGCGATGTGCTCGAAATCGGCCGCGCGAAGTTGCGCACGCCTTATAACTTCCACATCACCAAGGAAATGCCGGTCGTCACGCGCGACCTGATTTTCGAGGTTGATACCAGGATCGCGGCTGACGGCAAGCCGCTGTCGAACGTCGGCGAAAAGGAACTTGCTGACGTGGCGGCCAGCATCCGCAAAGCCGGCGTCGATGCCGTTGCTGTGATGCTGCTCAATTCGTACGTCGATGCCACGCTGGAAAATGAAGTGGCGGCGGCGCTTCGAAAAGAGATGCCCGACCTGCTGGTGACGTGCTCGGCCGAGATCTGGCCCGAGGTGCGCGAATTCGAGCGCGGCGTTGTCGCCTGCATCAACGCCCAAATTCATCCGCTGATGTCCGACTATCTCAATAAGCTCGACAGCCGCATTGGCAGCGCGACCAAAGCCGTCCTGCAGATGACGTCGTCGTCGGGGGGGATGCTGAGCCTTGCCAGCACGCGCGAGCGTCCGATTGATACCGTCTTGTCTGGTCCTGCATCGGGGGTGACGGCGGCTGCTCGGATCTGCAAGAGCCAGAACGTGCCTGCCGCGCTAACCTTCGATATGGGCGGCACGAGCGCCGACATCGCCATTATCACCAACGGCGAGGTTGAGTTCACGACCAATGCCCGCATCGGCGATTTGCCGTTAATGATGCCCGTCGTCGGCGTCAACAGCATCGGTGCCGGTGGTGGCTCCATTATTTCAGTCGATGCGTACGGCGTCATCAAAGTCGGTCCCGAAAGCGCAGGCGCCAATCCAGGCCCAGTGGCTTACGGCCTCGGCGGAACGCAGCCGACGGTGACGGACTGCTATTTGGTTCTCGGATTCATCGATCCGAACAATTTCCTTGGCGGGGCCATGCGTCTCGACGCCAAGGGATCCGAGGCTGCGTTGGCTCGTGTTGCCGAGCAGCTCAAACTGCCATCCGCTGCCCATGCCGCGGAGGCGGCGTTGCGCGTTGCGACGGTTCGCATGGCGTCCGAGCTGTTCAAGCTGCTGGCGCAGAAAGGCTATGAGCCCTCGGATCACATCGTGATTCCGTTTGGAGGGGCCGGGCCAACGCACGCTCTGATGCTGGCGGAAGAAGCCAATCTCGCTGGTGTTCTCGTGCCGTCGGCTGCCGCAACGTTCTGTGCGCTCGGAGCCGCTGTCGCTGATTTGCGCAGAGACTTCGTACGCAGTCTCGGCAAGGCCCGTGTCCACGCGGCTGCTGATCGTTTGTGGAGCAATTGGGACGCACTCGAGGAGCAGGCGCAGCAGTGGGTCAATGAGGAAGATATTGCAACTGCCGGCGTGCGTCTCGTGCATGCCGTCGACATGCAGTACGCAGGTCAATCCTTCTCACTGACAGTGACCATCCCCGAAGACGTGCGTCGTGCCCGTGATGTAAGCGGTGTCATCAACGCGTTCCATCAGGCTCATGAGGGCATTTACGGCTTCCGCGAAGCAGATCATGCCGTCGAGGCGGTCACGCAGCGTCTCAGCATTATCGGTGAGGTGCCGAAGGCAAAGAATCTGTTGCTGCCCGCACAGGCCGCGGCGCTGGCATCACGCGGAACGCGCAAGGTCTTCCACCGCGGAGCCTGGGTCGATGCAACGATCTATCGGCGCGAGGATCTTGGAGCCGGTGCCACACTCGCTGGCCCCGCTGTCGTGGAGCAGGACGACACAACCACCTGGATCCCGCCGGGTTGGCAGCTGACCGTGAACGAGCAAGGCCCACTGATGGTCGACAGGATCTGAGACAATGAAGCTTGACCCC
>JAEYYQ010000659.1 GCA_023428365.1 Pseudomonadota bacterium
AGGATCATATCAGCGTCCGAGTCGTTGCCCGTGAGCATGATGATGGGAGCCTTGAAGCCGCCTTTGCGCAAAACCTTGCACGCCTCGCGGCCATCCATGTCGGGCAGGCCCACATCAAGGATGAGCAGGTCGAGATGATCGCCCTTGGTTGCCTCGATACCCTTGCTGGCAGTGGCTGCCGTTACAACTTCAAATTCATCGTGCAAGGCAAGCTGTTCGCGAAGGGACTCACGAAGGTCCTCGTCGTCGTCGACGATGAGAATCTTACGCGCCGTACTCATGCAATCATGCTCCGGTCTGCCAGAATGAGCCGCAATCTATCACCGCCCGCACGGTCTAAACAGTGCCTAGAGCCCAACCGCGCGCGTACGGCGCAGTTCGAACCAGAGCAAATGGAGGCGACGTGAAGCCGCAAGTCAGGTCGTTGTCAGCTCGGGCGAGCGAAGGGTGGCTGGTCCTGGGATCCCTCCGGTTTCGCTGCGCCCTGGGCCGATCCGGTCGTGTGGCCGTCAAACGTGAGGGCGATTGGGGGACGCCCATCGGCAGTTATGCGCTGAGCCATGGCTATTACCGGCCCGATCGCGTGCGCCGTCCCCGGTCTGCGCTACCATTCTCGGAGCTGCGACCGGAGGATGGCTGGTGCGACGCCGTGGGCGACAGGAACTACAATCGCAAGGTCCGGCATCCGTACCCGGCGAGCGCTGAGCATATGTGGAGGGAGGACGGCTTATACGACGTCGTCGTCGTTCTCGATCACAACAGGCGGCCACGTATACAAGGCGGCGGTAGCGCGATTTTCATGCACGTGGCCAAGCCTGGCTATAAGCCCACGGCGGGTTGCGTCGCGCTTCGGCGTGATCACCTGTTGCGGTTGCTGACGAGACTGCGTCGCGGAACACGACTGGTTATTCACCGCTGACATCTGATCAATAAGGTCGCCACGGAAAAAGGCCCGAAGCAGGTGCTCCGGGCCCAGTTGGCAGTCTTGGGAAAGAGGAAGGCGAGCCTGGCCCGCCCCCCGGGCTTACTGAACGACCTCGCCGTGCAGACGAACATCGAGACCTTCGACCTCGGTGCTCTTGTCGACGCGCAGACCCATGAACATCTTGACGACCATCAGGATCACGAAGGTGCCAACGGCGCAGTAGATGATCGTGGCGACGATGCCGTAGAACTGCTTCCAGACTTGAGCCGCATTGCCTTCCAGCAGGCCGGCGGTGCCGCCGATCGCTTCCACCGCGAAAACGCCGGTCAGCAACGCACCGACGATGCCGCCGATGCCGTGGATGCCGAATACGTCGAGGCTGTCATCATAGCCAAGAGCACGCTTCACCATCGTGGAAGCGATGAAGCAGATCACGCCCGCCGCTAAGCCCATGAACAGAGCGCCCATCGGAGCGACGAAGCCAGCAGCCGGCGTAATGGCAACAAGACCGGCAACGGCGCCCGAAGCGATGCCGAGCACACTCGGCTTCTTGTGGACGATCCACTCGGCAAACATCCAAGCGAGACCCGCAGAGGCAGCAGCGATCTGGGTCACGAGCATGGCCATACCAGCGCCGTCACTGGCTGCAGCGGCAGAACCGGCGTTGAAGCCGAACCAGCCGACCCAGAGGAAGGAGGCGCCCATCACCGTGAGAACGAGATTGTGAGGCGCCATATTCTCGGTGCCATAGCCTTCGCGACGGCCGAGAACGATCGCAGCAACCAAGCCAGCCACACCAGAATTGATGTGCACCACCGTGCCGCCAGCGAAGTCGAGAACGCCTTCATCCGCCAGGAAACCACCGCCCCAGACCCAATGGCAGATCGGTGCGTAGATGAAGATCAGCCACAGAGTCAGAAACACCAGCAGGCTGGAGAACTTCATCCGGTCAGCGACGGCGCCGCAAATCAGCGCTGGCGTGATGATCGCGAAGGTCATCTGGAAGGTGATGAAGACCGACTCGGGAATGGTCCCCGTCAGGCTATCCTTGGTCAGGTGCGACAAGAACATCTTTTCGAGACCGCCCATATAGGCATTGAGCGTGCCGCCATCACCAAAAGCAATCGAGTAGCCGATCACCATCCAAACGATGCTCAAGAGGCAGGCCGCAGCGAAGCTCTGCATGACGGTCGCCAGCACATTCTTTTTGCGAACCATGCCGCCATAGAACAGCGCGAGACCGGGGATGGTCATCATCAGAACGATGACCGTGGAAGTCAGCATCCAGGCCGTATCGCCGGAATTGAGAGTTGGCGTCTCGGCCGCCGCCTGAGCTAGCGCAGGCACGGTCGACAGCGCCGATAAAAGGGCGGCACTCGCGGCCACGCGCATGAGATTTCGCAGCATCATGTTGGGAAGTCCCTTCCTTGGCTGGTGAATTAAGATGCCGCGCTTGGGGCGCGCGGCGAAAATGCGATGCTTAGAGAGCACCGTCGTCGGTTTCGCCCGTGCGGATACGGACGGTGTGTTCGATGGTGGAGACGAAGATTTTGCCGTCACCGATCTGGCCGGTCTTGGCCGCGCGCATGATGGCCTCAATGGCGCGATCGACCTCCGAGGACGGGATGACGACCTCGATCTTCAGCTTAGGCAGGAAGTTCACGGCGTATTCGGCGCCGCGATAAATTTCAGTATGACCCTTCTGACGGCCGTAACCTTTCACCTCGGTGACGGTCATGCCCTGGTAGCCAAGGTCGGTCAGTGCCGCCCGGACCTCTTCCAGCTTGAAGGGTTTGATAATGGCGGAGACGAGCTTCATGTCGGCAACCCTCTCAATTAAATGCCCAATGAGACCCCATTGCCCGGGCCGCAAGCG
>JAEYYQ010000089.1 GCA_023428365.1 Pseudomonadota bacterium
CTGATTAAGAGTCAGCTGCTCTACCAACTGAGCTATACACCCATTGCCATGACGGCAAAGGGCCCCACCGGGCCCCCGAATGAAGGCCGTGTAGCACCGTCCGGATGACCTGTCTAGGGCTGCGTTCAGCATTCCCTGGGATGATCGGGTCAAGCCCAAAATCATTCGGTTCGGGTTACGCCTCAACTGCCTGATCTGTGTCGCGCCAAGATGAGGACGTTGCGGGTCGCATAACAGTGGGTGGCGAAGCGCGTCTGCGATGACACAGGTCGACTGATTTGCACCCCCTCCTCCAACTCTGGCAGAGATCCTATCGGGGACGCGACCGCCCCACCCAAGCTCTCGCGATTTGTAATTTCAACGCCTGACACCACAGCGGTCGACCAAGACGTTTTCCGCAATAGCATGCAACCGATCGGAAGATTGCGAGCGCCATTGATGTTGGCAATCGATCAAATTGCGTAATTCACCTTCGTCGTCTGCAAACTTCATAGCGGCAATCATCGTTTCCCTATTTCTCTGATTGCTGCAATGGAGACTATGATGACAGTACGTTCATTCTGGATATTTACCGCCGCTATCGCGGTTGTTCCCTGGATTAATGATCCTTCCGCCCATGCCCTCACGATGAAGGAATGCAGCGCAAAGTATGAATCTGCAAAGTCTGCAGGAACACTCAAAGGCATGAACTGGAATGAATTCCGCAAAGCGCAATGCGGACCAGATGCCGCCGCCAATGCCGCACCGGCAGCAAAATCATCTTCGAGCGCACCACTATCACAATACCGCCCGCCTGCTAATACTGCAGCGACAAGCGCGACATTCCCGAGCGCAATCTCGCCGAAATACAAAGACCAGACAGCCGGCCGAGCACGTATGCGGACATGCCTTGATCAATATGAAGCCAATAAGGCCGCAAATGCGAATGGCGGCCTGAAGTGGATTCAAAAAGGCGGCGGCTATTACAGCCAATGCAACAGGCGATTGAGCCAAATGACGCAATAGAATTCCCCGCGCAAGAACATTGCAATTACCAACTCTTAAGCGCGAAGGGATCTTCCCTGGAACCCAGCACTCGCGCGCGAATTGTCAGCCGACTTATGCAACAGGAGATCCCAATGGGATTAATGAATAGCGATATCGCCAAGCCCGTGATGATCGGACTAGGTGCTTTGCTTTTGAATAAAATGCTCAGCCATAGCGGCAATCCCGCCGAGGCGAGCGCAGTCCAACCGAACACCGCATCAGCGAACCCCGACGGCGGACTGATCGGCGGTCTCGGCGGTCTTCTCGATAAACTCCAGAGTGCGGGTCACGGAGAGACCGTGAATTCCTGGGTTGGCAACGGCCCGAACCAGCCCATCGATCCGGGGCATCTAGGTTCCGCGCTTGGCCAGGGCACTGTGAAACAGGCCGCCGAGCAGGCCGGGATCGACGAACAGCAGCTGCTATCTCAGCTCTCCAACATCCTTCCGGGCATCGTCAATCAACTCACGACCAACGGGCGCCTCCCCACCCTGCAGGAGCTGGCCGCGGCCTTCACTCAACAAGAACAACAGCAGCAGCAACCGCAGAAATAAGCGATCTCGCCGGTGCGTCGATGCGGCAGTCGCTGCCTATGGCGGCGATTGACGCTCTTCAGGCGCCGAAACAACAGAAGGAGTATCGAATGTCTGTTCTGGGATGGATCGTTCTCGGTCTGATTGCCGGCTTCATCGGCAGCAAGATTGTGAACAAGAGTGGCGAAGGAATGCTGCTCGATATCGTGCTGGGGATCGTTGGCGCAGTCGTCGGCGGCTTCGTATTCAGCCTCTTTGGGGCGAGCGGCGTCACCGGTGTCAACCTCTACAGTCTGTTTGTAGCGGTCGTCGGTGCAATCATCGCGCTGTCGCTCTATCACATTCTGGCAGGGCGCGGGATGGTTGACCGCTAGGAGAGCATTGACGGAACGCCGCCCTACCTGACGCAAACATTGGCGCGTAATAGCTTTGCGCGCCAATAACAGCACCTGTTCCCCTCAGCCATGCAGTCCGTGCTGCCCTGATCTGCATCGAGCATCCCACTTGCGCAGAGCCGCACCGCAAAAAAAGTACTGATACTGTTTCTGCGAACCGGCTAGTCCTATTCTGGGGTCGTGAGCTGCGCCGAGATGCGCTAGCCGGTGGGTGCATGCAGAAAGCAAATATTCCGGAAGCGCATCAGGCACGAACACGCCTTAAGGCCATCGCGCTGGTCATTGTGGCCGTGACGTGCTTTGCCTGCCTCGACGGCACGGCCAAATATCTCGTATCGGTGGCTGAACTACCGGTAACGCAGGTCGTGTGGTTGAGATTTGTGAGCCAGGTTCTGGTTGTAGTCCTGGCTGTCGGCCTGGTCGCTTTCCCTAGAATGGCTTCTACCGAGCGCCTTCCGCAGCAACTGGCGCGATCCTTGATGATGCTCGCAGCCACGGCCTTCAATATGGTCGCGCTGCGCTATCTGCGACTCGACCAGACCACGACGATCCTGTTCCTTTCGCCGCTGACTGTGGCCCTGCTTGCCGGCCCCCTGCTTGGTGAGTGGGTTGGCTGGCGCCGGCTTCTCGCGATCATGGTCGGCTTCACCGGCATCCTGCTCGCCATCCGACCAGGATTTACCGAATTCCACCCCGCGTTCCTTCTGTCGCTCGGATGCATGCTGTCCTATTCCATGCTCATCCTGCTGACACGCTATCTCGCGGCTTACGATTCCTCCGAGACGACGCTGTTTTATTCCATGATCGTCGGCAGCGTCGTGACGGCACCGTGGGCGCTCATGGACTGGGTCTGGCCGGAAGGGCTGATCGTTTGGATCGTTCTCATGTCGATGGGAACATTCGCCGCCGTCGGCCACTACCTCTTCATTGTCGCGCATCGGATAGCGCCAACGTCGACATTGGCACCCTTCCTTTACGTGCAGCTGCTATCGGTCACGGCGTTCGGCTACCTCGTGTTTGGCGACTTTCCGGACAAGTGGACGATCGCCGGTTCGGTGATCATCGTTGCGTCCGGCATCTATCTCGTACATCGCGAACACAGCGCGGGCCGCACGCAGTAAGTACGGAAGATGCTGCCAGTCGGCGGGATCGCTTTGGTTCTGGATTAACCTGGAATATCGACGACGAGGCCATCACGCGCCTGAAGCACGCGCGGATTGGAAACCTCGCCACGACGGCGCAACATCTCCGGTCCCATGTGCGTCAGCATGATCCGGCGCGCCGTGAGTTCGCCGAGCCGTGATGAGATCGTTTTCCAGCTCATGTGAAAACCGACGTCGTTTTCAAAACCGAAGCAGTCGATGATCATGAGATCCGTCCCCGCGGCGCAGTTCACCAGGCTGTCCATCCACTCGGTATCCCCTGAGAAACTGACGCTCCGCCCGCCGCTTTCGACACGCACGGCATATGCTGGCGCACCGGAGGGATGATGCACCTCGAATGGCGTCACAGTCACATCGCCGAGCATCAACGGCACGCGATCGGCAAACTCCACATAGGTGACGGGAAATTTCGTATCGATAGCGCTGGAGCCAGGGAATAGTGCCTCTGTCGTTGTCTGCAACCGGTCGTACAGACCCGCCGGACCGGCAATCGTGAGAGACTGCGTGCGACCCGTGACGTAGTGCGCGTGCATGAGCCACCATGCCAACCCACTGAAGTGATCACCGTGGAGATGCGTGATCAGGACCGTCCCGATACCATTGGGGTCGATGTTCTCACGTTCCAGACCTATTAAAGTTGTAGCGCCGCAATCGAGCAGAACCCCGCCCTGCGGAGTTTCCAGATGGTAGCTGGACTGCAAGCGTCCCCCGGCCCCAAATGCATCTCCGCAACCAACGATCGTCAGTTTCCAGGCAGCTTGCCCGGCGAGTGTCTTGACCGCCGGCAACGGCACATCCCCGGAACTCGGAGAACCTCGCTCCGGATCGCGGCGGCTCCAGAGAGACCTCAGAAAGCTCAGTGCCACGTCACCTCATCCCGCTGTTGAGGTATGCCCGCGCGTTGTGCGGCAGCGCCGCCAACCGGTGTGATGTTTGATCCCTTTTCCAAACTTTGTCGAGGGTTGCACAGTTGGATATGCGACCATTCAACGGAGAACGAGGACCGGCAGGGAGGCATGCGTGAGGACTTTTTGCGTCTCGCTACCGAGGAGCTTGGCATTGATCCCGCTCCGACCGTGAGAGGCCATGGCAATCAAATCAGCGCCGACCGTTGCCGCCGTTTCGAGGATGCCGTCCCAGGGATGCTCGGATTCCACGCGTAAGGTCTCGCAGGTCACTCCGCGCGCTGACGCCTCGCTCTGCACCCAGGCGAAGTGCTGATGGACATCTTCGAGGATGCGCCCGCGCGTCTCCTCCGACAGCTCGGTCACATCAATCCCGAACAGCACGAGATGCGCGGGTTTACCGGATACGCGCAGCACCGTGACCCGCGCGCCGGTCTCCTTTGCGAGATCGAGCACGTTCCTGATGGCCTTCATCGACAGATCAGTTCCGTCTGTCGGTGCAAGGATATGCTTGTACATGCGCGGTGCGCCCTCTC
>JAEYYQ010000327.1 GCA_023428365.1 Pseudomonadota bacterium
GCTCTAGGCACTGTTTAGACCGTGCGGGCGGTGATAGATTGCGGCTCATTCTGGCAGACCGGAGCATGATTGCATGAGTACGGCGCGTAAGATTCTCATCGTCGACGACGACGAGGACCTTCGTGAATCCCTTCGCGAACAGCTTGCCTTGCACGATGAATTTGAAGTTGTAACGGCAGCCACCGCCGGCAAGGGTATCGAGGCAACCAAGGGCGATCATCTCGACCTGCTGATTCTCGATGTCGGTCTGCCCGACATGGACGGCCGCGAGGCGTGCAAGGCTTTGCGCAAAGGCGGCTTCAAGGCTCCCATCATCATGCTCACGGGCAACGACTCGGACGCTGATATGATCCTCGGTCTTGACGCCGGCGCCAATGATTACGTCACGAAACCGTTCAAGTTCGCAGTGCTTTTGGCGCGAATCCGGGCCCAGCTTCGTCAGCATGAGCAAAGCGAAGACGCCGTCTTCGCGATTGGCAACTACACATTCAAGCCAGCGTCCAAGCTGTTACTGGACGAGAAAGGCTCCAAAATCCGGCTCACGGAAAAGGAAGCCTCGATCCTCAAGTTCCTGTATCGGGCCGGCGAGCGCGTCGTGACCCGCGACGTGTTGCTCCATGAGGTCTGGGGCTATAACGCTGGCGTCACCACTCATACCTTGGAAACCCACATCTACCGGCTGCGCCAGAAGATCGAAAAAGATCCTTCCAACGCCGAACTACTGGTCACGGAAACCGGGGGCTATAAGCTGATCCCCTGATTGCGGCCAAAAGCCCGACACTGCGGTCGTCCAGGCACATGGTTATCCCCATACACTCCCGGCACAAACTGGACGTTTGCTCCCGAATCATCTGAGTTGTTGGACTGGTGAAAGCGCGGCGTCCGTACGGACCGATTTCGCCTGTCCAATAGGAGCAGGGATTGTCCTACGAACTGCTTTTGGAACCGCTGCGACGTGTGCCGTTGTTTCAGGGCCTGCGTCCGATCCAGATATCGGAGATCGCACGGCGCGCCGAACGGGTGATGTTTCGCGCGGAGGACGTCATTATCCGCGAAGACCAGACCGGCGAAGCGGCATTCCTGATCATTTCCGGTGACGTCGTGCGAACCAGTGGTCCGGGTTCCGATTTTGATCCCAGCATTTCGGCCGGGACGCTACTGGGTGAGATGGCGATGCTGGTTGAGACGACCTACTCGTCGACGATGGTGTGCAAGGGTCCTGTCAAGGCTCTCAAAATCACCAGAGAAAGTCTGCACGAACAAATGCAGGCTGATCTTCCGCTGGCAGAACACCTGATTGCGAAACTTTCGGGCCGGCTGCGAGCACTGGCTGAGGAGTTGCGACGCGTGGATCAGACGCTCGCGGCCGATCCGCTCCCCGCCGAAACCGTGCTGCCGCGGCTCTTGAAAGCGCCTTCCGTGGAGTCCGGGCTCCTATCGCAGCGTTGAAGTTGTAGGGAACCCCCCAGAAATGAAGTGCGCCCAACTCCGGGGGGAGGAGTTGGGCGCGAAAGCGCTATCAGCGCTTGGCGTCGGGAGGGACTCCGGCGCCACAGACGGTATCGTCGGCTAGACGGGGGGCACTACCGATACAGGGTGATACCGCCTGTCGGTTTCTACTTAATCGCAAGCCTGGCAACTTCAATAGAGCTACCTGCATATGTTCACGAAAAAGTGAACAGCATCGGGTCAGTTTTCAACAGCTTTGGATTGCTTGCTGGCGAACAAGCAACAGGCACTTACTGCTGGAACTTCTTGAGCGTGAGCGACTCCCGCTTGAACAGGCCAGCGTCGATCTCGTCACTTTTGACCAGGCTCGACAACTCAACCCGCGTTTCCAGGCCCTGCGCATCAACCGTCACCCATTCCTTGAGGTCGAGTGCGGGGGATTTGGTCATAAACAGCGTAATCCGGCCCGGAGCATCCGGATCTTTATCCTGCATGGTGAGGATGATGAGGTCGTCGGATTCTTGAACCTCATAGATATTCGCGTCCCGCAGCAGGTTCACGTCCTTCCGCAGCAGCAACCGGAAAGGTGTGTTGTCCAGCTCATACACGTCCTCGCTGTTCAGATCGTGATCCTGAATCGCCAGCCACCGGCCGTCTGAAATGATCACTTTCTTGCTGGGTGACGCATAGTCAAAGCGGAAACGGCCCGGCTTCTTGACGTAGAACCGGCCGCGGACCTGCGTCTTGTCAGGTTCCGTCTGAAGAAAAACCCCTTTGAGATTATCGAGTTGATTGAAATAGCCGGTCACCGAATTGACCGCTGCCGTCTGCTGCTCGCTCATAACCGGCGCTGCTGCCGCTTCCGGCTTGACCGTGCCAGCCCATGCGGGGTTGGGTGCTGCGACTGGAGCTGGCTGCTGCTGGGCGAAGCTCGGACTGGCTAGCAGGCCAATGGCCACTGCCGTCGCAATCTTTGCAATCGCCCGCATTCCAATCTCCCCGATCCGACCTTCGAATCACATGCCTTACGCTCGATTGTCGCAACATTGAGACCAGAGCGGGGCAATGTCTGCATCTATGCGTCAGCGGTACACAGACTGTTGCAGGGAAACTGGGCCAAATTCCGTTATTCGGTGTCGTCTTCCTCAGGCATCCGGGTCATAAGGATATCGCGCTTGCCGGTCGCATTGGCCGGTCCGACAATCCGCTCATCTTCCATCCGCTCCATAAGGCTTGCTGCCCGGTTGTAGCCGATCGACAAGCGGCGCTGCAGATAGCTGGTCGACGCCTTTCGATCCCTGAGAACGATGGCCACGGCCTTATCGTACAGGTCAGCGTCGGCACCTTTGCCGCTGGCCCCTGCACCGCCATGGCCTCCGAGATCTTCCGGATCCACCTCAACGTCCGTGACCCCATCGACATAGTTCGGCTCACCCTGCTGACGCAGGAACTGGGCGATGCTGTCGACTTCCTCGTCCGAGACGAAAGGCCCGTGTACGCGCACCACCTGACCGGAGCCGGGCGAGAACAGCATATCGCCCTGGCCGAGCAGCTGCTCGGCACCCTGTTCGTTGAGAATGGTGCGGCTGTCGACCTTCGACGTCACCTTGAAGCTGATGCGCGTCGGGAAGTTGGCCTTGATGGTGCCGGTGATGACGTCGACCGAGGGGCGCTGCGTCGCCATGATCAGATGAATGCCGGCAGCACGCGCCATCTGTGCAAGACGTTGCACGGCAGCCTCGATCTCCTTGCCGGCCACCATCATCAGATCGGCGAACTCATCGACCACGATGACGATATAGGGCATCGGCTCCAGCTCGAACGTCTCGGTCTCGAAAATGGCCTCGCCGGTTTTGC
>JAEYYQ010000347.1 GCA_023428365.1 Pseudomonadota bacterium
CGCAACAGCTTCAAAACATTGATGATCTGGGCCGCGTCGACATTCAGCGTCAGCTCGCCGTAGCGCACATGCCAGCGCACCAGCGATGCTGCAAGCTTCATTTCCAGATATTCGCCGAGCTCACGCAGCGATTCGTTCTCAGCCGCCATTGTGCTCCACTCTCCCCATGCGGCCCGCCGCCCGGTCCTCAGCGCTCGATCGTGCCCGTGCGCCGGATCTTCCGCTGCAGCAGCATCACGCCATACAGCAGCGCTTCAGCCGTTGGCGGACACCCCGGAACGTAGACATCGACCGGAACGATGCGATCGCAGCCACGAACCACCGCGTATGAATAATGATAGTAGCCGCCGCCGTTGGCGCAGCTGCCCATCGAGATGACATAGCGCGGCTCCGGCATCTGGTCGTAGACCTTGCGCAGCGCCGGAGCCATCTTGTTGGTCAACGTGCCGGCGACGATCATGACGTCAGACTGGCGCGGCGATGCACGCGGCGCGAAGCCGAAACGCTCCACGTCCCAGCGCGGCATCGAGACCTGCATCATCTCCACCGCGCAGCAGGCAAGCCCGAAGGTCATCCACATCAGCGAGCCGGTACGGGCCCAGTTGATGAGGTCGTCGGTTGCCGTGACGATAAAGCCCTTATCCGCCAGCTCGTTGGAGACCTGGTCGAAATAGGCGTCGGGCGGATTTGGCGCGCCAGAGACGCCCGCACCCTCGCGCACCTTCTCGAAAACCGGCGTCGGGGGAAGGATCAATCCCATTCGAGGGCTCCCTTCTTCCACTCATAGATGAAGCCAACCGTCAGGACGCCCAGGAAGGCCACCATCGACCAGAAGCCGAAGGCGCCGATGTCACCGAAGGCCACGGCCCACGGGAACAGGAAGGCAACCTCAAGATCGAAGATAATGAACAGGATCGAGACCAGGTAGAAGCGCACGTCGAACTTCATGCGCGCGTCATCGAACGCATTGAAGCCGCACTCGTAGGCGGAAACCTTCTCTGGATCAGGATTGCGAACCGCCACGAGGAACGGCGCAATCATCAAGGCGGCGCCGATCAACAGCGCGACGCCGATGAACACCACCAGCGGCAAATAATCCAGCAGTAGCGGGCTCATGAAGCGAGTGTCCTGGTTAGAACCATTCTGGCGAACCGCCCGAAGCACGCTCGTAACGCAGCCGCGACGGGCGCGCAACCATAAGCGATAGAATTCTACGCCGACCCGGTCACGATTTCATGCGCCGATGGACGCAGGCCCACGCTGCGGCATGTCCGCCGGCTTCGGTTCGCAGCATCCGATGATAAGCTCAGCGCCGCAACGCGACATTGCCCATGGCACACCTCGACGACATCGGCCAGCACAGCCACGTCTTTCGGCCCGGCCTGTTCCGCGCCACACGCGCCTATTGGCTCAACGGCGGCGTCATGCATTGGCGCATCGGCAAAATCACAGGCCACATCGCGCTCAGCGAGATCGCGGCGCTGCACCTTCATGCGCCGCCGCAGAACTCTTCGTCATCGGCGTCCTGCGTACTGATCGAGAAATCCGGCCGTCGCCATCGGATCGTGGAGCATCACTGGTTTGGATGGACGGTGGGCGAGCGCCATCGCTTCGGTCAATGGCAACAGCGCACAGCCACGTTCCGCGGCCTCGTCTCCACCCTTGCGCGACGCATCCGGAAGGCAAATCCCGGCGCCACGTTTCTCCGCAGTGCTGGGGCAACAGCACCGCCAGAAGCTTTGACGCCCTTTGACCCGGATCGATTGCACGCCGCCGATGCTGCGACGTGGTCCACCCAACGCAATTTCAACGTTAAGCTGAAGTTAAAGCGATAACTAAGCTTATCGCGGGAACCAAGCTGAGAAAACTGCGTTTTTATGTCAGGCGACGAACATCTCGTTGCTGATCCGAGAACCACATTCGCTGCTCACATTCCTACTCAGTGGTGAGATCAACGGGGTCCTTCCCTGCGATGTGGATGTCGGCGAGTGAGTTGAGCGCCAGGGGATGCAACGTCTGCGGCACCGTGACGTCGCCTTCCGCTCTCAAATTGAGCTGGAGGATGCATGCTTCCGGAGCTGACACAATTGAATAGCTTGCGCGTGTTTATGACATGCGATGCCACAACCGGCTTATGGCATCACGCACTGGATCTTGCCCAAGGATTGCGCGCTTATGAAACGAGCACGACCCTGTGCGTGCTCGGCGCTCCGCCCACCAAGGAACAGCAAGCCGCCGCCCGGCGTGTTCCCGGCCTGAAGCTCATCCACCTGGACCTTCCTCGCGATTGGGCCACAGCTTCGGCACATCACGTCCTGGACGCAGCGGAGCGGGTTGTCGCCATTTCGCGGGCAGAAGGCGCGAACGTGGTCCATCTCACGAACCCGCTCCTGGCATCTGGACCGGCCTTCCCGAGACCCGTGGTAACGGCATGTCATGAGTGCCTTCCAACATGGTGGCAGGCCGTTCGGACGCAGCCGTTTGATGGGAGCCTGGATTGGCATAAACGCGATATGGCAACGGGATTGTTGCGATCCGACGTCATCATCGCACCGACCGGCGCCTTTGCTAAGATGCTGTCAGAAGTGTATGGCCTGCCGAGACCTCCCAGCGTCGTGCATAGCGGTCGACGGCCGAGCACGCGTGAGATCTTGCCCGAAGGCCAGTCAATCCCGACGACCTGTTTCGCTTTCACGGCCGGGCAACTGTGGGACGAAGGCAAGAACCTGCGGATCCTCGATGAGGCCACCGCCAGGATATCGGTGCCGATCTATGCTGCTGGCTCCGTCAGCGCACTGGACGGAACATCCATCACGCTGAATCACCTCCACATGCTCGGCGACCTTTCCGACGGCCATCAGGCCGAATGGCTGGCCGTCAAACCGGTGTTTGTCTCGACCGCGTGCTACGAACCATTTGGCCTCGGTGTTTTGGAGGCCGCGGAATCCGGCTGTCCGCTCATCCTCTCGGACATTCCGACATTCCGCGAGTTGTGGGAGGGCGCGGCCGAGTTTGTGCCCTGTAACGGCAGCGAAGCAGTCGCAAAGGCAATCGAATCCGTGACCGG
>JAEYYQ010000387.1 GCA_023428365.1 Pseudomonadota bacterium
CGCTCGATCGGTCCGCCCGGAGCGAACTGAATGATGACGAAGCTGATGATCATGATCCCGATCATCGTCGGGAAGATCAAAAGAATGCGCTTGAGAAGATATGCTCCCATGCTGGGTCGGCAACTCCAGTTGAGTTCAGCAGATCCGAGTATCGCCTAAAGCTTCGCCGCTTTCTCCGCGTCGAACCACCACGTATCGACAACACCGCGATCATAGCGCGGCTTAACCTCCGGTCGACCAAACTTGTTCCAGTGGGCGATGTTGTGAGCACCTTTATACCAGTGAGGCACCCAATAATGCCCCGCGCGCAGCACACGATCGAGCGCTCGCGTGGCAGCCAGCAGGTCTTCCCTGCTCTTGGCCTCAACCACCTTGGCTGCCAGGGCATCAATGACCGGGCTCTTGATTCCCGCCAGATTGTAGCTGCCATCCGTGTCAGCTGAGCTGCTACCGAAGAAGTTGGCCAGCTCGACGCCAGGTGTCAGCCGCAATGCATAGCGCTGTGTGACAACGTCGAAGTCGAAACTCTTCACGCGCCGTTCGTATTGGGCGGGATCGACGCGGCGGATACTGGCGCCAATTCCAATCGCCTGCAGATTTTTGACGTACGGTCCGAGAATGCGCTCGAACGACGCCTCGGAAATCATGAACTCAATGTCGAGTGGATTTCCGTTCTTGTCGACGCGCTTTCCATTTTTGAGCTCCCAGCCCGCCTCGGTGAGAAGCTGTCCTGCCTGCCGCAACAACCGGCGATCCGAACCACTGGCATCCGAGATTGGTGACGTAACAGGCTCGTCGAAAACCTCTGCGGGCAGCTGATCCCTGAAGGGCTCAAGCAGCGCGAGTTCCTCCGGCGACGGCTTCCCGATCGCCTTCATATCGGAATTTTCGAAGTAGCTATTCGTGCGGCTATACAGACCGTAAAAGATGTTCTTGTTGGTCCACTCGTAATCGAACGCATAATTGAGCGCCCGGCGAACACGGGGATCGGCAAACTTCGCCCGCCGCGTGTTGATGAAAAAGCCTTGAGCGCCTGACGGACTCTCATCTGCTGTCGTCAGCAGTTCCAAGCGACCGCTGCGGACTTGCGGAATATCATAAGCCGTCGCCCAATCGCGAGCCGTGAACTCCTCGCGCAGATCGTAGCTGCCGGCCTTGAGGTTTTCGAGCTGCGCCGTGCGATCACGGAAATACTCGTAGCGGATTTCATCGAAGTTATAGCGACCGCGATTAACCGGCAGATCTTTGGCCCAATAATCCTCGCGGCGTTTATACGTAGCAAACGTGCCCTGCTTGAAATCGGAGATCTTATACGGCCCCGATCCCAAAGGCTGTTCCAGCGTCGTCTCGTCGAAATTGCGTTTGGAATAATAGGCCTTCGACATGACCGGCAACCCGGCTACGATCAATGGCAGGTCGCGCAGGTTATTGCCCTGGAAGGTGTAGCGCACCTTGTGCTTGTCGAGCGCCTCTGCCTTGACCACGTCACGCAGCGAAATGCGGTAAGCCGGGTGCCCCTTTTCTTTCAGCATCTCGAAGCTGAACACAGCATCTTCTGCTGTCAGCTCGGAGCCGTCCGAAAACCGCGCTTCGGGGCGCATATCGAACGTGACTGACGTGCGATCCGGCGCCAAAGTCGCGGCGCTGGCAACGAGCCCATAGAGCGCATCAGGCTCATCCGTCGCCCGTGCCATCAAGCTGTCGAATATCAATCCAAGGCCCTGCTCGGAATCGCCGCGCAGGATGAACGGATTGAAACTGTCGAACGATAGCAGCGCCACGGGCCCGACGAGGGCCATCCGACCACCCTTCGGCGCATCGGGATTGACGTACTCGAAATGTTTGAAGTCTGCGGGATACTTCAGTTCGCCGAATGCTGAAAGTCCGTGCTGAGGCGCATCATTGGCCGCACTCGGGAGCGCGGACGACACGGCAAAAGCAGCGACGGCGAGAAATGATGCGAGGGCGGAGGAAAACACGCGAGCCCGAGACTGGGTCATGTGGCGGATATTAAAATCGTCACACGCCGCAATCCTCATCTGCCGCGCTCCGTCATCAGCTTCTTCTCCAACGCCGGATCGACCCACCACACACGCATGAAGGAGGCGGATTGTTCGGGCAATCTTTCTGGCTGGCCGAACATATTCCAAATCGCGATCCGCTCATAAGGCGTGTGCCACTGCGGAATGACGTAGAAATTCCACAGCAGGACGCGGTCGAGCGCACGTGTCGCCGCAACCAGCTCCTCGCGATCCTTGGCATAAATAACCTTGTCGATCAGCTTATCGATCGCAGGATTCTTAATGCCGATTGAGTTCCGGCTGCCATCGACATCCGCAGCAGCGGAGCCCCAAAAGTCACGCTGCTCGTTGCCCGGCGAAACCGACTGCTGGAATGAATCGACAATGATGTCGAAATCGAACGTATCGGAACGGCGCTGATACTGAGATGTATCAACGATGCGTACCGAAGTCTTGATACCGAGGCGCTCCAAATTGGTTTTGAACGGTAGAACAACGCGTTCGAAATCCGGCTGCACCAACAGGAACTCGACGTTCAATTCCTCGCCCGCGGCATTCGTCAACACCCCGTTCTTCGGCTTCCAGCCTGCTTCCGCAAGAAGTCTTGCGGCTTCGCGCAGATGATTGCGCTGATCGGTGGGCGTCGCGTTGACCGGGTTCTTCCATTCCTTGGTGAAGACCTCGGGCGGAACGTCGGCCTTCACTTCGGTCAGGATTTCCAGTTCGCGCCCCGTGGGCAAACCAGTGGCCTGCAGTTCTGAATTGCCGAAGTAGCTGTCGACCCGGGTATAGAGGTCAAAGAACAGGTTCTTGTTCATCCACTCGAAGTCGAACGCCAGATTGATCGCCTGGCGTACGCGTGGGTCGTGAAACTGCTTGCGGCGAATGTTCATGACAAACGCCTGCATCGGCGCCACCGTCTTGATCGGGATCTGCTCCTTCTTGACCAGACCGCGGCGCACAGCCTCGAAATCGTAGGCTGTGGCCCAGTTCTTCGCGCTGGTCTCGCGCCAGAAGTCGATGCTGCCAGATTTGAATGCCTCGAAGGCGGGCACGCGATCGCGGAAATACGTGAAGTTGATCTCGTTGAAATTCCATTGCCCGATCGAAACCGGCAAATCCTTGGCCCACCAATCCTTGACGCGCTCGTAAATGATGCCTCGTCCCGGATCGACCGATTTGACGCGATACGGCCCCGACCCCAGCGGAATTTCGAGCGAACCACGCGAGAGATCCCGCGTCTCGCCGTTGGCGTTCTTTCCTTCCCAGAAATGCTTGGGCAGCACCGTCAACTGGCCGACGATCAACGGCAGTTCGCGGTTGCCGGTCTGGTCGAAGCGGAACGTCACTTGATTATCGCCGGTTTTCTCGGCGCTGATGACGTTGCGATAATAGGCGTTGTACTGCGGATGCGCCTTCTTCAGCGCGTTGAGCGAGAAAATGACGTCATCGACCGTGATCGGCTTGCCATCATGGAACCGCGCTTCCGGCCGCAAGCCGAATGTCGCCGACGAAAAGTCATCGGGATGAGACACCCACTCGGCGATTAGCCCGTATTCCGTAGACGGTTCGTCGGGGCTCGATGTCATCAACTGATCGTAGATCAGGCCGATGCCGGTTGCCGCGCTGCCGCGGACCGAGAAGGCATTAAGGCTGTCGAAGGAACCGAGCGCCCACTGGCGCACCGTACCACCTTTTGGCGCCTCCGGATTGACCCAGTCGAAGTGCTTGAAATCAGGACCGAACTTCGGTGCCTCCAACAGGGAAAGGGCGTGATGGCGCTGAGCCTCCTGAGCCCACGCTGCCGTATCGGCACCTCCGCCAATCGCCAACGTGGCGAGCATCAGCAGGCTTAAACCTTTGCCTATACGACGGTCCAGGCACGCTCGCATCGATGTCATCTCTCCATCTAGCAAAGGCCCGGCCAACGTGCCGGGCATTCTTGGATGAGGTGTGGCTTCCGCAGCGCGAAAACAACGGTTCGATAGCCCTTATAGCAGCAAAAGCGGCCCCGCCAATTCGATGGCAGGGTCGCACGGGTCAACACAAAGACTTGATTGGTTATCAGCCGGGCTGGACCGTTGCCTCAAGCAAGCGGTCCGTCGATGCACCGGCGGGCGGGCAGAGCTTAGTTCGGCAGCGGAACCGGGCTATCGCTCAGCGTGCGCAGGTAGGCGATCAGATCGGCAAGCTCGGCATTATCCTTGATGCCGGCAAAGGCCATCCTGTTGCCCGGGGCATAGCCACGCGGATCATGCAGATAGTTGGCCAGGTTTTCATATGTCCAGGAGGTGCCCAACGACTTCAAAGCATTTGAATAATTGAAGCCTTCGACGTGGGCCTTCTCGCGACCGACAACGCCATAGAGGTTCGGGCCGGTGGTGTTCTTGCCACCCTTGTCTGCCGTGTGGCAGGTCACGCAACGCTTGAATGCGGCTTGACCGTTGGCAACGTCCGCCTTCTGCAGCAGAGAGTTGAAGGCAACCATATCGATGCCCTTCGGCGCAGCCTCGCCGCCAGTTTCAGCAGGAGCCGCCACCGGCAAGGTGAAGCCCGGCTTCTCAAGCTTCCCGCTGGTACGCAGTTCGATGAACGTCGTCGCTCCGAACATCAGCAGCAGCGCCGACAGCACTGCACCGGCGATTTTGTTAAACTCGAAGCTATCCATTCAGAGCCCCAGCCCTCTGCGCGTCGCCTGATTAGCGGTCGAGTCGCCCGTACATCGACCGGCCGCGACTATAGAAAGTCTCTTTTTTCTTGCAACCCGGCAAGGGCATGTTCTAGCGCCATGCCCCGAGACCAATTGTCACCGCGTTAATCCCGACGTCT
>JAEYYQ010000416.1 GCA_023428365.1 Pseudomonadota bacterium
GCCATCAGCGCGGCCGCGAGGGCCCCACCCGAACCGACGATCACCTGCCGGCGATCGACCTCATCAACCATTGCGCGACTCCGCTCTGTTGTATCCATCCCGTCCTTGGACGGAGGCGATTTGGCAACTGTGAGGCAAAGCTTCAAGCTGCGCCGCGTCGTCGCTGCTGTGTGCTAATATCGCAGCAGGTCGGTAGCAACTGGGCATCGGCATCCTGACGATGCTCGGATAAGCTGCAGACCTCTCAAGCATACAACACATCAGAAACTCGAATGATCAACCGAGCCAAAGAGGAAACACAGATGTCTCATGTTCTCATTGTAACCGGCGGAAGCCGCGGAATTGGTGCGGCAACTGCGCTCCTCGGCGCAAAGCGCGGTTACAAGGTCGCCGTTAACTACAATAACAATCCGCAGCGCGCCGATGACGTCGTCAAGCAGATCACCGGGTCGGGCGGCCACGCTATTGCGATCAAAGCCGACGTGAGCGTCGAGGCAGATGTCGTTCGGCTGTTTGAGACCGTCGACAAGGAACTGGGCAAGGTCACAGCGCTATTCAACAACGCGGGCATCGTGCTGCCGGTAAAACCGATCACCGAGTGCAAAGCCGACGAACTCGATCGTCTGTGGCGGATCAATATCACCAGCCAGTTCATCTGCGCGCGCGAAGCCGTGCTGCGCATGTCCACTGAGAGCGGCGGCAAAGGCGGCGCCATCGTCAACATGTCGTCAGCAGCGGCGTATATCGGCGGGCCGGGCGGCGCGGAAGCGTACGCGGCATCGAAGGGCGCCATCGATACGTTTACCCGTGGTCTTTCCATCGACCTCGGCCCGCTCGGCATTCGCGTCAACGCCATCCGCCCGGGGCTCATCGCAACGGAAATTCACGATGACATGGGTGTCAAGGATCGCCTGAAAACGCTGGCTCCGAGCATTCCAATGCGCCGCCCAGGTACGGCGGAAGAGGTTGCCGAGACCGTGCTGTGGCTGCTGTCCGATCAGGCGAGCTATGTCAACGGCTCGATCGTCAATATCGGTGGCGGGCGTTAGGTCAATCGAAGCATGACGCGGTACGGAGCCATAGCGATGCTGCCGCGTTTGCAACGTGTCGATGACGGCGCTCAGGTCAGCGTCGCGTCGATACCAGATAGTTGTGTCCAAGGTCGCCCATGAGCCGAGCCCGCCGCTGGGGCAAACGTATCCTTGTCGGTTTGGGCCTGCTGCTTGTCGCGGTGGCGGGCCTTGCCGCCGTATTCGCCTACACCAGCGTTCCGCCGGTGAGCGGCACGTTACCGGTCGCGGGATTGACCAAACCCGTGGACATCATCCGCGACTCCAATGCCGTGCCGCACGTCTTCGGCTCAAGCGTCACGGACCTCTATCGCGGATTGGGATTTGCCCACGCCCAAGACCGGCTCTGGCAGATGGAGACCATTCGCCTCGCGGCACAAGGGCGGTTGTCTGAGGTTCTGGGACAACGCACGATCAAGATCGATGTGCTGATGCGAACGCTCGACTTGTATGGCTACGCCGAGCGCGCGTTCGAGAAATTTCCACGTCACGAGCGCGCGCTGCTGATGGCTTACGCAGAGGGTGTCAACGCCTTCATCGAGCGCTCGACGGGCCCGCTCGAACAGCGTCTGCCTGTGGAATTCACGCTGTTGCGCCACAAGCCGGAACCTTGGCGGCCAGCCGACAGCGTTGCCGTCGTCAAGATGATGGCACTCAATCTCAGCACAAACCTCGCGTTTGAAATCCGGCGATTGACGCTCGCAGCCCAAGGCCTATCGCCGGCGGAAATCGAAGACGTCATGCCGCCGCGCGAGGAAAGTCGCGCCCCGCCTCTGCCCGATCTGCGGCAGCTTTATCCCTTGCGTCCTTTGCAAGCTGCAGCGCCGTGGTCGACAGTGACGGCGGCTCTCGATGAGATGATCGGTACGGGAGCGTCCAATAGCTGGGTCGTTTCGGGCGAGCGGACAAAGTCAGGTCATCCGCTGCTCGCCAACGACCCACATCTTGGTCTCAGCGCGCCGTCGACCTGGTATCTTGCGCATATCGCCCTCGTGCACCCGGACAACAGCACCGCCAATGCCATGGGCGCGACGCTTCCCGGAACGCCTCTCATCGTCCTCGGGCGCGGCGACACTCTGGCCTGGGGGTTCACGAACTCCGGCGCCGACGTGCAGGATTTGTTCGTTGAAAAGCTCAACCCCAACAATCCCAACGAATATCTGACACCCGACGGCTGGCGCGCATTCGAAAGCCAGCCGATGGAGTTCAAGATATCGGGTGGCAAGACGAAAACCGTCAACCGTCTGCGGTCACGGCATGGGCCTATTCTGCCCGCAAGCTTTCGCAACATCGGTAGCATTCTCCAACCCGGCTACGTCATGGCGCTGCAATGGACAGCGCTCAGCGACGAGGATGGCTCGATCACCGCCGGCACGTTCGACGAGAAGATTGTCAGCGTGTCGGACTACTTCTCTCGCCTTCATCCTTATGTCGTACCGATACAGGCCGTTGTGGCTGCCGATACGCAGGGCAAGATCGGGCTGTTTGCTCCGGGCCGCATCCCAATCCGTCATCCCGAGAATACGATGCAAGGCCGTGCCCCGGTTCCTGGCTGGGAGGCGGTCTACGACTGGCAGGGTTATGTTCCGTTCGATCAGCTGCCGCAGGAGATCAACCCTTCACAGGGTGCCATCGGCACGGCCAATGCGAAGTTCGTCGGAGACAACTATCCCTACCTCATCACCCACGACTGGGATCCGGACTATCGGATGAAGCGGGTGAAGGACCTGATTGTCGATCGCAGCGGCCATGACATGGAGACGATGCGAGCCGCCCAGCTCGACGTTCTATCGCCAGCGTTTGCCGAACTCATGCCGCTGATGGTGTCAACAGCGCGTCCCGCGGCCGGAGCGGAACACGCAGCGCTGCTCGACCAGCTCGCTCGTTGGGACACGACGATGCGCAGGGATGCAGTCGAGCCACTGATCATGATGGCTTGGCTCAAGCATGCAGGCCGGGCGGTCTTCGCCGACGACCTCGGCCTAGCATTTGTGATGTTCAACCGCCCGCGCGCTGTTGCCATGACGCGCATCCTTCGCGGCGAAGCGACGAGCCGCGATTGGTGCGATGACGGAGCCACCGCACAAAAGGAGACGTGCAGCGATAGTC
>JAEYYQ010000500.1 GCA_023428365.1 Pseudomonadota bacterium
ACATCACGGCGGTTTTCGTCATGCCGTAGTGGATCATGTCGGCGGGAATATTCAGGCCCGACTCCGACGCTAGAAACAGGATACGACCCCAGCCCTTTTTCACCATTCCAGGGGGATAAGCGCGCGACAGACGCACTCCGGACATGATGTTGACCTCGAAGAACTTGTTCCACTCACTATCCGGAATCTCGAAGAAATCCTTCGGACCGAAGATGCCGAGGTTGTTGACCAGGATATCGCAAGTCGGATGAGTTTTGATCAAAGCCTCGCAGCCCGCAGCCGTACCAAGATCTCCGGCAAAGCCTGAGAGCTCTGCAGCGGGAACGTCGCCCTTCAACCTTGTCAGCGCCGCGTCGACCGCGTCTTGAGTGCGACCGCTGAGGATCACGCGCGCTCCCGATCGAGCTAAGCCCTTGGCGCTAGCGAAGCCGATGCCTGCGGTTGAGCCGGTGACGATGGCCGTTGTTCCCGAAAGATCAATGCGCATGAGATTTGTGTCCTTCCTCAAGAGCTTCAGCTCATTCGAAAACGCTCGACCGATCTCGGTGATCCCCGTCGGCCCAGCCGCCGAATGAATGCCCTCGAATTCGGCAGGCGGACAGACAATGGGCGCATATTTTCCGAGCACATGCCCAGAAATTGACCGTGAACAGAAAAGCGTGCTTGTCGGATGCCTCGACTTGCGACACGCTTGCTTCAAGGGATGCAACGAACCAGGGAGTTTCAAGAACGAGCGTGAGCAAGTTCGATGAAATGCGTGGGGGCGGAGACACGATCCGGCCGGGTTATGAAGCGCTCGAGCGCTGGCTCAGCGAGACGCCCGCCGACGTGCTGGCGAACCGGAAGCTTGAGGCCGAGCATTTCTTCCGGCGTATCGGCATCACGTTCAACGTCTATGGCGACGCGCAGGGGACGGAGCGGCTGATCCCGTTCGATATCATCCCCCGAATCCTCACGTCCGGCGAATGGGCGACACTGGCAAAGGGATTGGAACAGCGCGTCAAGGCGCTCAACGCGTTCATCGCCGATGTGTATGGCAGCCGGGAGATCGTGCGCGCAGGGTTAATACCGGAAGATCTCGTGCTACAGAATCCCGGTTTCGAGCCCGAGATGACACGCATCACGCCACCGGGCGGTATCCATGTACATATCGCCGGAATAGATGTGGTCCGCGTCGACGAAGACTCCTTCTACGTGCTGGAGGATAACGCCCGCGTCCCGTCCGGCGTGTCCTACATGCTGGAAAACCGCGAGGCGATGATGCGGTTGTTTCCGGAGCTGTTCAGTCGCCTCAAGATCGCGCCGGTCGATAATTACACGGACGATCTGCTCGCGACGCTGCGTTCGGTGGCCCCGCGCACGGCACCACGGGAGCCGACGGTCGTTCTGCTGACGCCAGGGCAGTTTAACTCGGCCTATTACGAACACTCGTTTCTCGCCGACAAAATGGGCGTCGAACTGGTCGAAGGCCGCGACTTGTTCGTGCGCAATAACGTCGTCTACATGCGCACCACCGAAGGTCCGCAACGGGTTGACGTCATCTACCGACGTGTGGACGACGAATTCCTGGACCCGATGACGTTCAATCCAGCATCCATGCTGGGCGTGCCGGGATTGATTTCGGCCTATCGCGCCGGAAACGTGACGATCTCGAATGCGGTCGGCACCGGTGTGGCGGATGACAAGGCCATCTACAGCTACATGCCGGAAATCGTGAAATTCTACTTTGGCGAAGAACCGCTGCTGAAGAATGTTCCGACTTGGCGCTGCCGCGAGCCGGAGGCTTTGAAATACGTGCTCGCCAATCTATCCAGTTTGGTCGTCAAGGAAGTTGATGGCTCCGGCGGCTATGGGATGCTCGTCGGACCGCATGCGACGCGCGAGCAATGCAAAGCCTACGCTGAGCGGATCAAGGCGCAGCCGGAGGCGTTCATTGCGCAGCCCACGTTATCGCTGTCGACAGTGCCGTGCTTCGTGAACTCCGGCCTCGCGCCACGCCACGTCGATCTGAGACCCTACGTACTATGCGGAGCGGATAAGGTCCGGGTGGTGCCGGGTGGTCTCACCCGCGTGGCGCTCACCGAAGGATCGCTGGTCGTCAATTCCTCGCAGGGCGGCGGCACCAAGGACACCTGGGTGGTGGAGGCCTGACCATGCTTTCACGCACCGCCGACAGTCTCTATTGGCTCTCACGCTACATTGAGCGGGCAGAAAATCTCGCGCGTATCCTAGACCTCGCGCAGCGGCTTGCGGTTCTGCCGTCAGCCTACGCGGGCGTATCGAACGAATGGGAGTCTGCTGTTTCGACGGCGGCCTGCACTGAGACGTTCAAGCAGGTTTACGACGAGGTCACGCGCGAGAACGTCATCGACTTCATCGTTGCGTCCGAAGCGAACCCGTCGTCGATCAAGGCGTGCATCGAAATTGCCCGTACCAATGCGCGGGCCGTCCGTACTGCGATGACGGGCGAGATGTGGGAGATCATCAACGGCGCATGGCATGAGCTGCAAGGCATCGACCTGAAATCACCGACGCCCGCCCGTCTCAGCCGGATCTTGACGCTGGTCAAGGAAGCGTCGCTGCGCTTCGACGGCGCGGCCTATCGGACCATGCTGCGCACCGATCACTTCTATTTCCAGCGGCTCGGGACATTACTCGAGCGCTCGGACAGCATCGCCCGCCTGATCGATGTGAAGTATCACGTACTGCTGCCGGATAAGGAGCAGGTCGGTGGCGGGCTTGACTATTTCCAATGGTCGTCGATCTTGCGTTCAGTATCGGCGCTGACGTCGTTCCATTGGGTGTATCGTGAGAACGTACGGCCATGGCTGGTCGCTGATTTTATGATATTGCGTAAGGAGCAGCCCCGCTCGTTGATTTCGTGCTGCGAGTCGATCAACACGTATCTGGATCAACTGGCCGAAGCGTATGGTCGCCAGGGCGCCGCGCAGCGTATTTCACGATCGACGCTGGCCCGTATGGAGAACGCTAACATCGACAGCATCTTCCAGGGCGGCCTGCACGAATTCCTGACCGACTTCATCGCCGAGAACAATCGGCTCGGCTCGGCAATTGCCGAGCAGTATCTGTCGTAACCGGGAGCGCGCCCGTGCGTCTGCGCATCCGCCACGAGACAACCTACGACTACACGCCAGCGGCGCGTTACGCGATCCAGATCCTGCGCATGATGCCGCGTTCGTACGAGGGATTGTTCGTGCGGCGCTGGCGCGTGGAGGTGGATGCCGACACGCGCTTGGAAAAGGGTGAGGACGCATTCGGCAACATCACGCACACGCTGTTCATGGATGGGCCGGTTGAGACAGTCCATGTCATGATCGACGGCGAGGTTGATACGATCGACACCGGCGGCGTCATGCGTGGCACGCTGGAGCGGATGCCGACGCCGCTTTATCTGCGCGAGACCCGACTTACCGAATGCACGCCGGATA
>JAEYYQ010000516.1 GCA_023428365.1 Pseudomonadota bacterium
GTGTTTCCGGCCTACGAGATCATGCACATTATCTGGTGGGCCTTGGGACAGGCTGATCCGTCACGGGCATTGGCAGGATGGGGGAAAAACTCATTCCCAATTTCGTCCGGAAAGGATGCCTCCGGCCGGACGTGGGTCATGTATCACTGGGGCGGAAATTCCGGCGGAGGGGCCGCGACCTGCCGCGACGGATTCAATCAGATGGGTCCGATGATCACGCTCGGTGGTCTGACGATTCCCAATGCGGAAGTTTACGAGCGGCTTTACCCGGTGACCGTGCGCCGCCACGAATTACGGTGTGATGCGGCCGGTCCCGGACAATTCCGCGGCGGCACGGGCGTCGACTATGAAGTGGATATGCTGACCCCGTGCGAATATTCACTGCGGGCCGAAGGGATTACGCGGCCGACGGGGCTTGGCGTCCAGGGTGGTTTGGATGGAGCCATCGGAACAATTGAGATCGTTGAGGCGGGCAAGGCACCCGTGAATCCACCGCCATATGGCCTACTGAAGAAGACCGCGTCACACCTGCACGTCGCCTCGCCAGGCGGCGGCGGTATCGGTGATCCGTTGCTGCGCGAGGTGGATAAGGTCGTGCGGGACGTCCGCGATGGCCTCGTCAGCCAGCAGCAGGCACGAGCAGTTTACGGTGTCGTCATGGCTGCGGGGGCGAAGCAAGCCGATAACGCAGCGACGGATGCGTTGCGCGCCCAGCTCAAGGCAAAACGGATGGAGGGTGCGCAGTGAGCGCAAATACGGCCAAAGGATTATTCCTCCGCCTGTGCCTTCCGGTGTTGTTCATCGCGATCTGGTACGTTTTCACCGAACTCATTCCGCTCGTGCATCCCACTCTGCTGCCATCCCCCGTGGCGGTTGTTAAATTCTTCATTCGGGTCGTTTCGAATGGTGAATTGTGGGAACATACGAAAGCAAGTCTCACGCGAATTTTCTACGCCAACCTGGCTGCATTGGCGCTTGGCGTACCGCTGGGATTGGCGATGGGTTTGTCTCGAAATGTCGAGCGCCTATTGGATGGGTTGCTCAGTATATTTCGTCCCATTCCGCCATTAGCCTGGGTTCCGCTTGCAATCCTCTGGATGGGTATTGGCGCGACATCGGTGATTTTCATCACGTTTCTTGCAGCATTCTTCGCTATTTTATTGAACACAATTGCGGGGGCGCGCGCGGTGGATAGACTGCATATCCGCGCGGCACTCTCGCTCGGCGCCAATCGCCGTCGACTGATGACGCATGTCGTTTTGCCGACAGTCACATCTCACATTTTTACGGGATTTCGCACAGCCATCGGTGTGTCGTGGATGAGCATCGTAGCGGCTGAGTTGATCGCCGCATCCAGCGGGCTTGGTTACATGATCATCTTCTATCGCGAAGTCCTCAGGACGGATGCGATCATCGTCGGCATGCTCACCATCGGCTTCATCGGATTGCTGATGGACATCGGCGCGCGACGTCTCGAACAATGGCTGTTGCCGTGGCGGCAGGTGGTGCGGCTGTCATGAGCGGATTGAATGAGGCAAAAATCGTCATCAAAGGCCTCCGCAAACGATATTCTTCCGCGCGCGGTGAGATCGTTGAGGCAATCAAGACGATCGATCTGAATATCGCTGAGGGTGAGTTCGTCAGCATCGTCGGACCGAGCGGATGCGGGAAGTCGACGCTGCTCAACATCATCGCCGGGTTCGATACACCGTCGGAAGGACAGGTGCTGCTGGACGGACGTCCGATCTTGGGGCCAGGACCCGAGCGTGGTGTCGTATTCCAGGAGTATGCGCTTTTCCCGTGGTTGACGGTTGCCGGCAACGTCGGTTTCGGACCGGTGAGCCGCGGATTGCCCAGTGCGGAAGTGAACCAGAGGGTTCGCGACTGCCTTACGATGGTTCGCCTGGACGGGTTCGACGACCGGTATCCAAATGAACTCTCGGGCGGGATGCGGCAGCGATGTGCTTTGGCGCGCTGCATCGCCAATGATCCCGATGTCATGCTGATGGACGAACCATTGGCTGCGCTCGATGCGCTGACACGCAACTCTCTTCAGGAAGAGTTGCTTCGCATCTGGAGCGAGGCCTCACGACAGCGGCCGAAAACGGTCGTCTACATTACTCATGCCATCGACGAGGCTCTGTATCTCTCAGACCGCGTTATCGTCATGAGCGAACGCCCGGGCGAAATTCGGCGCGATATACGGGTTCCATTTCCTCGCCCGCGTGCTGCTGAAATTCGGACTGACGCGGAGTTCCACCGTTTGGCCGATGAAATCTGGCTCCTGCTGAGACGCTAAATCCGTATAAATAATATAATGGAGGGTATCAGTATGAATAGACGACAGGTGATAGCCGCTACAGTCGCTGCAACGGCGCTCTTGCTGGGCGGTGTTGCAAGCGCGCAAAACAAACAGGCAACCGTGCGGATTGGTTGGAACCCGTTCGCAGGATCGACGCCGATGACGGCGATCATGATCGAGCAGAAACTGTTGGAGGAAGAAGCCAAGAAATTCGGATACGACGTGACGACCGAGTGGACGCAGCTCATTGCCGGCGCTCCTCCCGCAAATGCGGCATTCGCTGCGGGTCGTCTCGACATCGACGTCGATTTTGGCAGCGCCGCCATGGTGCCGCGGATCAAGCAGAAGATCCCGATTGTTATTTTCGGCGTGCACGCCAGCCATCTGTCGAACGCTGTCGTGGTGCGCCCTGGCAGCGACATCAATGAGATTTCGAAACTGGCTGGAAAGACCGTTGGTCTTCCGATCGCAACGAGTGCGCATTATACGCTCGCAAGCATTGCGAAGTATCAGACCGGAAAGACGCTTCAGGAACTGGGCATCAAGTTGGTCAATATGCCACCGGCGGATGGCATAAAAATGCCGACGGGAATAGATGCTGCGGGCGTATGGGTTCCGATCCGCTTCATGGGCAAGACGTTGGGAACGGCGGAAACGCTAGCCGATTCATCCGGTTTTGCCGGTCCTGCGCACAAAAACGCGGGAACACGCTTTGACGATGTAAAAAACTCGTGGGGGTATCCTGAGGGTTATCTCGTCGATCGGCTTTATCTTTGTGCGCGCGAGGCGTTCGCAAAAGAGCATCCCGATCTGCTGACGGCCTTCCTCAAGGCCCGCGTGCGTGCTCAGGATCTGGCCAACGCCGATAAGGATAAGGCGCTGGCGACAGCAAATGGATATTGGAAGCTGGATCCCGCCGTCGCGGCGCAGGCGCGCGATACGTATCCCGAGAACACCAACATTCGAAATGCACCTTATGTTCTTGAGTACGATGCTTTGGCGATCGTCAAAACGAGCGAGTTTTTTGTATCGCTGGGCACCATCGACGATCCCGTGACATGGGCCGAATTGAAACCAGTCTTGGTTGCGGGCTCAGCTCTTCAAAAGAAGGCGTGGGAAGAGCAAGGTTCAAAGCCGACCGTCGCGGAGATGGAGGCGCATTTCAAAGGCTCCAATCCAACCTGGCCTGAACTCAATGTTGCTGGCGGTGCGCCGATCTGGACCATCAACGAGACGGCTCAGTGGGGTGAGCGCCATTACAAGCCGGGTCCGTTTGAGATCAAGAAATGAACGCTGCCAACAGGCGCAACTCCAGTCCGATCTTTCATCGCTCGGTGACGCGAAGCTATCCGGTGATCGATCGGGCTGAGGGCGCCTGTCTCTACGACACCAGCGGCAAGCAGTATCTGGACGCCGCTGGTGGCGTGTTCGTTGTGAATATCGGTCACGGGGTAGCGGATATCGCCGCTGCGATGGCGGCCCAGGCGGGGCGCGTCGCATTTGCGCATACGGCGCATTTTTCGAGCGAACCCGAGCTCGAATTTGCCAACAAGCTGCTGGATCTCGCGCCGGACGGCTTTAACAAAGTCTGGCTGTGCACATCGGGTTCTCAGGCAAACGAGACCGCCGTGAAGTTGGCGCGGAGCTATCATCTACTGAATGGTGATGAGGGCCGTGTCGAGGTCGTGTCACGGTGGAACAGCTATCATGGCAGCAGTCTTGGGGCGCTTGCGCTGACGGGACATTCGCGTCGGCGTCAGCAATATGCGCCCTATCTGTTTCCTTCTCCGAAGATTGAACCGCCGTACTGCTATCGTTGTGCGTTCGGGCGCAGTCGCGAAGAGTGCGGGCTTGCCTGCGCCGACGAGCTGGAAACCGCCATCCGACGCATTGGAGCTTCGAACATCTCGGCATTTATCGCCGAACCGGTTTCGGGCGGACCGCTTGGTGCGTTGGTTCCGCCGCAGGAATACTTTCCGAGAATTCGCGAGATCTGCGATCGCCACGGCATCTTGATGATTGTCGATGAGGTCATCACAGGGGCAGGGCGGACGGGTCGTCCACTGGGGATTGATCATTTCGGTGTAACACCTGACATCATTACGCTCGCAAAGGGTATCGGCGGAGGTTACGTGCCGGTCGGTGCCGTGCTGGTTCATGATCGTGTGTATCAAGCGTTCGAAGAGCAGGGCACCGACTTTCGCCACGGTGAAACCTTCACGGGACATGCCGTCATCGCGGCGGCCGGATCGGCAGTTCTCGATCACATACAGCGAGACGGTCTCATCGATCGGGCTCGTGTAACAGGCGAGGTGCTGGAACGGGAGCTGCAGCGTTTGAGCCTTCATCCCATGGTGGGCGATATTCGCGGTCTTGGACTGCTGTGGGGGATAGAGCTGGTTGCGGACCGGGCGACGAAGGAGCCGTTCCCCCGGTCACTTTGCGTTGCAGAACGGGTCGCCGAAGCCGCGTTTGATGTTGGTCTCCTGGTCATACCGGGAACCGGCTGCGTCGATGGCGAGACCGGAGATACGATCTCCCTATCGCCTCCGTTCATCATCACGGAAGACGACGTCCGCAGCATCGTCGATCGCCTTGAGACAGCAATCAAACACGTCGCCTCGGACGTGATGAGCGGATAACGAGACGACGCGCTGCCTCGCTGACGAAATATTCATGGCTTCAGATGCTGGCTTTCCAATTGCCGCGTCACGACACCATAGCGAGCTGTCGTCCAAGCCTCGCCTTTTTCGCCCCAAATTCCGCCGGGTGAATGTCCTGCTGGTCGAGGTGTCGCGATGACTAGTGTCACCTGACGGGGGCTGATCAGGTTCACCATCTCGATATCGGGATGATCCATCATCCACCAGCTGTCGATCGGAAGCTGCCGATTTTTTGCGATGTCGAGTGTTTTCAGAACACCGTGCGCATAGACCGGGGCAATCGGTTGAATTTCGCGAAAGAAGACGTCCGGCGAGGTTTCGTCGAACCAGAACCGCTTCAAATACGCGGCGACTTTGGCGCTTTTTGCGGGATCGTTATAAATTTCCTGCAGAAGGTACTGCTCGAATACGGTTTCGAGGCCGTGAAAATCATTCGGCTCGATCTTGATGATCTCGTCACCCAGCTTTTGCATCAGCGCAGGTGCGTCTTTTTTTACGGATAGCTCATCGAGGCAGTAAGTGACCGGTCCCTTGGCGCAGGGATGCTGTGGCGCAAACGGTCCCATCGGGTCCACCCTTTTCTACGCTGGCTACATACGATTGGTGTCTTCGAAGTGGCGCGTCTTAGGTGTGCGCGGCCGCTCTAGCCGCTTGAGGCGAAGTAAGCAGTAGGCGTCCTAAAATACTCGACGCCTCGGCAAAATCAATCGAATCCCTGCCTTCATGGACACCCTCCATTGCAGGCTGCAGAAACATCAGCGCCTCTTGCTCACGATTCAGGCCGAGCAGAAAGCGTGCGTAGCAAACGGCTGCGCGCAATTGCAAGGAAGCGGCCTTTTGCCGGCTCGCGATTTCCAAGCTCCGTCGAAACTCCTGCTCCGCCGCCATTAACTCGGGCTGCTGCGCCGATGCGAGGATCATTCCGCGAACTCTATGAAGCTCGGCGTCCCAGACGCGCGTTCCCCAGGCAGCGCGGCTGGAGGCGGCGTCCAAGGCATTCCGCGCTTCCTCGTTCATGCCGATCCGTTGATAGAGTTCGGCGAGGTAAAGTCGGCAGCCACGCAAAGCGAGAACAGCGCCGGTGCGTTCAAGACCCAGCAGCGCATCGCCAATCTGGGTCAAACCCGTAGCCCCGGCATGTATCGTGGCTCTTGCCCAGCCATGATAAATCGTACCAAGAGCTTCATAGTACGCGTACTGTTTGGCGCGACTGATCTCGATCAGTTCTTCCGCATTGGACAGCACGTGATCGGGTTCGCGCCTGGACTGATAAACGCGGAGAGAAAATGCGAGCGCATTGACGTAGGTGTGCGTCTGCGCGGGGTCGCGTTTCGCCATGCTGCGGGCATTCGCAAGATTTTCCTCGATATGCAGCCGCGCCTGATCGGGATAGCCGAGAAGCCATAAAGCCTGCGCAAGGTAGGACCGGGCAAAAATGCGGGGACTTTGACCATGCGTCAGTAAGTGGGGCGTTTCCGGTTCCCTGGTTGCGAAATCCAAGGCGCGTTCCAGGCTCACTCGAGAACCTTCAAAATCACCGAAATTCAGCTTGACCATGCCGTCGCCGAGATAGGCGTCGGCAACCGGACGGCCCGGGTTCTCTGATGCATTTCTCAGCATGACGGCGGCGAAGCGCTTTGCGCCTCCGAGATTTCCTCTTACCAGATTACACTGCATCAACCCCCATTCGACGTACTGTCTCTCATCGACCGCCCCGCATTTGTCGCAAAGGCGTAACGCCTGCAGATACCGCTCCTCGACTTCTTGCGCGCCATAGCCGTGAACGGAACGCAACGCCGCCGCCAGTTTCATCGTCAGATTGAATTCCTGCCGTGCGCGGTCGTCATCGGGTAGCTCACGAACGTCGGCCAAAGCGCGCTGCAGGAGGTTCGCGGCTTCGGCGTGGGCCGATCGCGCAAAGGCAATTTCCGCGGCGCGGCGCCAGTTTTCGACGGCCTCGCTGTGAGCATTACCCAGGCTGTAATGCTGCGCGATAACCGCATGGGCCGAGAGATCGATCGCCTGCTGGGGCTGATCCAGGGCGGCCGCGATCTGAAGATGGACCGTCGCGCGAAGGCGGCGGGGCATCGATTGATACGCCGCATCCCTGATCAGCCCGTGCTTGAAGGCATAGGTTGAGCCGAGCGCGGCGGGGTCTGTTCTATTGATTAACTCCGCGCGGAGCAGGACGTCGATTGCGGTGCGCAACTTGTTGCCGGGATGATTCAATAGCCGGCTCAGCATCTCGAATGAAAATTCACGTCCGATCACAGCAGCATGTTGGGCCACCTCCTTGGCGGCACCTACGGCGTCGAGCCGGGCAGCCAGGGAACCGGTAATCGTGCTGGGCAATGCTGACGATTGAGAGATTGGAGACGGAAGCCTTATCGAAAGAGATGCGACAGCACCCTTCGTCAGTTCCTCGATAAACAGTGGAATGCCCTCGGCCTTGTCGATGACGGCGTCGATCGTTCCGGAACTCAGTAATGTTCCAGGGGCGAGCGATAGAACGATCTGTCGCGACTGACGATTGCTGAGCTCATCGAGTGTCAGTGTCGTGGCATAGGGCAGTTTGAGCCACTCGGCAGACATGATGTCATGGCTCGTGCGCACGCCGTCTGCATCAAAAGCATCGCTTCGGAGGCTGGCAACAAGCAGAACGGCAGCATCACGTATCCATCCCGCGATGCCCTCGATGAATGCTCGAGAAGTCGGGTCCAGCCACTGGACATCTTCAAAGACCAAAAGAACCGGGTTCGTTTCCGCAAGCGCTGCGAGCCAATCATTCAAGGCGTCGAGCGTTCGCCGTCTCGCATCCTGTGGTAATTCCGAGGAACCATCACCAGCGCCAGCACCCAATAGATGCAGGATGAGATCGCGATTGGTTCGACTGAGAGGTGAATGACCGAGCAGTTGAGCGAGTTTGTCGTGCCTGAGCTGCGCATTATCGGACGTATGGATCGCCGCCTGTTGCTCAAACTGGCGGGTGATCGCGTAGAACGGCGTGTTGGAGTGCAATTGCGAACATTGAAATGTCAGGATCTGCGGCGGAGCATTGGCCTCTTGTGGCAGACGCTGCCGCATTTCCGCGATAAGCCGCGATTTCCCGATACCGGCCTTGCCCTGGATCAGGACGAGTTGACCTTGTCCCTGGCGCGTGGCGTCCCAGCGGGTCAGGAGGGTAGCGATTTCCTCCTCGCGGCCAATGAGCGGCAGCGCCGGGGACTGCCTTGCTTCGAAACGGCTGGAAAGTTGCTCGCCGACGACCTGCCAGGCTGGCACCGCGTTGCCAAATCCTTTGATGGTCTGTGGGCCGAGATCCCGATAGGCAAAGTGCGCCGCCGCGAGCTGCTTGGTTTGATCGCAGACGACGATCGTATTCGGTTGCGCCAGGGATTGCAGTTTCGCCGCGAGATTTGGGGCCTCGCCGACAGCATTGTTGTCCATGGCTGCCTTCAGGCCGGGAACGGCGCCCACGAAAACCAAGCCTGTAGCGATGCCAACCCTGATGTTGACCTTGATATTCTTTTCTCGGCCGAGCCGATGTCCGAGTTCTTCGATTTTCTGGATCAGTTTGAGCCCGGCGCGAACGGCGCGTTCCGCATCGTCTTCATGCGCTAGCGGCTGCCCGAAATAGGCGAGGATCCCGTCGCCGAGGTATTGTGCAACAAAGCCGCCGTAGCGTTCGATGCTCTTGGTGCAAATAATCTGATAGTCGCTCAGAACTTCGCGCAGATCCTCCGGGTCCAACTCCCGCGACAGGAGGGTTGAGTTCACCAGATCGCTGAAGAGAACCGTAAGCTGGCGTCTGCCTGGTGTCCTGACGTCCTGCTGCTCGACGCGTCTTCCAGGCAAGCGTGTTGAGGCTTGAGGGGCGAGTGGAGAAGGCAGTCGCGCGCCGCATTGGTCGCAAAAACGGGCACCGGGAAGGCCGGGGATGCCGCAGGCATCGCAAACCGGGGCCGCAAGAACGCTGCACGCTCCGCACAGCAGCAACCCAGACGCAACATCGGCCCCACAACGACGACACGGCATGGTGCGGTCCTCGTTTCCATGTGTAAGCGTATCACGACCTACTACGTTTGAACACGTGCCCCGACGCTGGCGCGACGCGAAATGAACGGTGTGCGGAAAAATGTGGTACTAGGAACATCAGCACCCGAAGCACGAGCGAGATGCGGATATGCGCGCCTCGATACCGGCAGCAGATAAATCCTTGAGGCAAATGAATGTTTTTCGTGATTTGCCGCGAGAGACATTGGCGAAGGTCGAGCGGCAGTGCAGCTGGCAAACCTTTCCTGCCCGTTCGCAGATCATCCACTACCGGGACACGTCGAACGATGTTTACTTTATTGTTCGCGGGAAAGTGCGCGCTGAACTCCACTCCGTGCACGGCAAGGCCGTGACATTTCGTGACTTGGGGGCCGGTGACATGTTCGGCGAACTCGCGGCGATTGATGGGCAACGTCGCTCCGCAACCATTCAGGCGCTGTCCAATAGCCTGATTGCCCAACTTCCCGCGCGGCATTTGTGGGATTTGCTGGAATCCGAGGCAGCCGTGATGCGCGCGGTACTGCTCCATTTGAACGGACTGGTCCGCTCGCTTTCGACCCGGGTTTACGAGTTCAGCGCCTTGGCCGTACAGAACCGTATTCACGCCGAGTTGCTGCGTATCGCTCGGGATGGCACAGCGGCTGGCCAAGGGGTGACGATTTCGAAGATGCCCACTCATGCCGAAATCGCGAGCCGCATCAGCACCCACCGAGAGGCCGTCGCGCGTGAGTTGAGCCGTCTCGCCAAGCTCGGCGTGATCACTCGAAAAGGTGCTGGATCGACGATCCCTGATCTGGATCGTCTGGCGCGCATGGTGGCCGAGGCGACCGCCGAATAACACGATCGCTTCGGAAAAGTGATGGCCGAAAAGAAAAACAGGCCACTGTGACGTTTCTCACTGCAGGGTCGACGAAGCGTGGCGCACAGTCGAACGTGAGAAGGTGATCTTGCAACCCGGCAGCTGACGCGATCGTGCAGTGCGCCAGCGGGTGGTCGCAAGGGATACCTTCTCAACATTGGATCTGCCTAGCGGTGATGCTCAGTTCAGGCTGACTATCACCACGCCGCCGCGGTAGGCCGATGCCGGGTGGCACCACGATGATGCGATGAAGAAGAATTTCGCTGGTCGTTCATGTGCGGGTAGCGCCAGCCGATGCTTCAGCACCGTATTGTCAGGGAGATTCACTCCGGGTCGCGCAGATCGACCGGCCAACCGCAATTGCAGCGGAAGGAGAAGGGGCTTTTTCACAGCCTCTTCTCCACGTTCCAAGGGCCGCGCTCGCCCTTCATGGAGAGTGTTCGCCATGCATACGAAAGCAGTTTCCACACGATTGATCGGCTTTCTCAGCAATGTCGCCGTCACCGTTGCGACAACGCGAAAGGCCACCCCTTACGACAGCTTTCGCGGACTGGATGATGCTGTCCTGAAAGACATCGGCATTTTGAGAGCCGACCTTTACACCGACGAACCACGCGACCGAGGCTGATCGTGGCTCAAAGCGTGCGGGTCACCTTGCTCAAGTGAGGTGGAGAATCCGGGTCCAATCCTCGCCCGCGCGCTGCCGCTTCGATCGCCGCATAGCCTGGAAGCAGCATCGCGACCGGATCGCAAACGGGATGGTCGTCACCGATCCAGGGGAGTGTTCCCGCCGGTCCACCCACAGTGAAGACCGTTTCGTCGGCATCTTGCAGGTCCCGAACGAGCTCATCGACCGCAGACGCTGCCTCGTCGTTTTGCCGGAGGACGAGCACCGGTGTTGCCGGCGTGATCGCCGCACGCGGTCCGTGCCGCAATTCCGCAGCACTGTAGCCGAGTGCCGGAAGTCGTAGCGTCTCCGTCATCTTGAGGGCGAGTTCTCTGGCAACCCCGAAGCTGTAGCCCCGGCCAGTCACGAAGGCGGCCGGCGCGGGAATTAAGCTGTCGCCCCACACCGACCAGTCGCACGCAAGAGCCTTACGCGCACGGCCGGGAAAACGATCCAGGGCTCCCATCAACGTCGTATCGCGTGTCAGGGCCGCGACCAGACGGGCACCGGTCAACATCGACATCGCAACTGATTTCGTGGCTGCTACGGCATGCTCGGGACCGGCTCCGATAGGCAGAACCAACTCGGCGGCCAGTGCCGCGGGCGAACCTGGATCGTTCACGATGGCCAGCGTCAGCGCACCCAGTGACCTTGCCGTTTCCGTCGCCATGACCAGATCGGGGCTGCGTCCTGACTGCGAGATGACCATGAACAACGTGTTGTGCATGTCCGGCCGCCGCCGGTACGCCGTGAAAATGGAGGGCGCCGCAGCCGAGACCAGAAGCCCAGCCTGTGTCTCCAGGAGGTATCGCAAATAGACCCCAACGTGGCCCGAACTGCCACGACCGCAGAAAACGGCAAGGCGGGGTTTTTCCGAACGAATGCGGTCGGCGACGTCCGCGATCCTGTCGTGCTGCACTTGTAGCCGCCCGGCGGCCTCCGGAATTTCGGCGATTTCGCGCGCCATCGCGGTTGCCGGACGAGGCTCAGTGAGCGTCATGCGTCATCTCCCCGATCACGCGACGCAGATTGCCGTCATGACGCTGTAGCGCTGTCTGAGCATCCGTGTGTGCCATACCAAGGCCGAGGAGAATGGCGAGTTTGACGTCGCCTCCCGCCTCATCGACGAAACGCGCCGCCTCCGACGCCGAGCAATCTACGACCAGGGCGACCATATTCTCAGCGCGACGGCGCAGCTTCTGATTGCTGGCGCGCATATGAACCATGAGTCCGCCGTAAACTCGTCCGAGCTTGATCATGACGGCGGTCGAAAACAGGTTGAACACGATCTTTTGCGCGGTACCCGCCTTCATGCGTGTTGACCCTGCGACCACCTCGCCCCCGGTCTCGACCAGAAGCCGGTGCTTGGCGACATCGAACATGGGCGCACCGCGATTATTCGCGATCGCAACGGTGACGGCGCCTGCTTGCATGGCATAGCGCAGCGCAGCGATGGTGTAGGGTGTCGTGCCACTTGCTGCGACGCCGATCACGACGTCATTCGCACCGACGTTCGCGTCAGACATGGCTTGGCTTCCCGCCTCGTCATGATCTTCGGCACCCTCAACGCTGCGCACGAGTGCGCCCATGCCACCAGCCATCGCGAACACAACCCGATCTTGAGGCCAATCAAATGTGGGGGGAAGCTCGGCACCATCCTGGATGGCGATGCGGCCGGATGTGCCGGCGCCGACATAGACAAGACGACCGCCACGCCGCAGCGCAGGGACGGCGTCATCGATCGCAGCGGCGAGGTCTGTCAGGGTTCCGCGAACAGCAGCTGCGGCGGCCAGCTGGCCCTCATACATGGCTGCGAGCATGTCGCCCGTGGACCAGGAATCAAGTTCGACATAGCGCGAGCTGATCTGCTCGGTGAGCATCGAGTCCTCGTCCAGTGTATCGCGATCTGACTGCCGGTTTGGTTAGCCAGATGCCAATTGATGCGCGCGGGCGACACGCACCGCGCCATCAAGCGCGTCGCCCTCGGCCGCCACCAAGTGGCGCTGAACGTCCGGCGGCAACCACGGTTCCATTGCAGGAGCAAGTCCACCCAGCAGCGCGACGCGAGATGCTCCCTTAGCGATAAGACAACGCACCATGGCGCCAATCTGTTCGGCCGCCGCGCCGACGATTTTCAACGCCTCGACGTCTCCGGCAGTCGCGTGTTTGATGACGAGCGGCGCCAGGGTGGCATAGTCGGTTGCGCTGGCGTGATCGGCCCAGGCCACGACGTCCACGGGATCGTGGCCAAAGCGGCTGAGAACGTCGCGCGTGAAGGCT
>JAEYYQ010000544.1 GCA_023428365.1 Pseudomonadota bacterium
TCAAGCTGCGCAAGGACGTCAAGTTCCATGACGGCTCCGACTTCAACGCCGATGCCGTAATCTGGAACCTGGAGAAGCTGTTCAAGAAGGACGCTCCCCAGTACGACCCGAAGCAGATCAGCGCCACGGCGTGCTGCATGATGGATATCAAGGGCTGGACCAAGATCGACGATTACACGGTCGAAATGGATACCGGCACGCCTGATGCCAACACGCTTTATCGTCTGCCTTGGCTGCGGATGGCCAGTCCGACCCAGTGGAAGAAGCTGGGTAGCTGGGAGGCATTCGAGAAGAATCCGTCAGGTACTGGGCCATTCAAGGTCGCGGAAATCATTCCCGGTCAGCGCGCCGTTCTTGTTCGCAATGAGAACTATTGGAACAAGGATCGCCTCCCAAAAGTAGCGCGCATGGAGCTGCTGCCGATTGCGGACCACAATACCCGCACCGCAGCGCTGCTGTCGGGCCAAGTCGACTTCATTGAAGCACCGCCGCCGGACATTATTCCGCGACTGGAATCGGCCGGCATGCAAATCGTTCGCAACCGCTATCCGCACATCTGGCCCTATATCCTGCGGGTTGCCGGGGATGCGACGCCCTTCAAGGATGTTCGGGTTCGCCAAGCGATCAACCTCGCCATCGACCGCGAAGCCATGGTCAAGATGCTGAGCGGAAATGCGCTGGCTGCGACGGGACTGATGCTGCCGGACAGCCCGTGGTATGGATCACCGTCGTTCAAGCTTCGCTACGATCCAGAAGAAGCAAAGAAGCTATTGAAGGAAGCAGGATACGGACCGGAAAATCCGCTGAAGTTCACCATCCTGATCTCGCCGGGCGGTTCCGGTCAGATGCAGCCCCTGCCGATGAACGAGTTCATCCAGCAGAATCTGAAAGCGGTTGGCATCGATCTCAGCTTCAATGTGGTCGAATGGCAGACGCTGCGCACGATGCGCAACAAGGGCCCGCTGGATCCGTCGAACATCGGCATTCACGGCGTCAACAACAGCTGGGATACGTCCGGTCCGGCGATCGGCATGGAGAACATCTTCGCGTCCTGGAAGATCTCTCCCAAGGGCGTCAACTGGGGTGTTCATGACGAAGAGCTGGACAAGGTGATCCAGCAGATCCAGACGACGTTCGATCGCGCCGAGGTCGATAAGTTGATGCAGAAGGCGCATGAAATCGTGGTCGATAAGGCTTACTGGCTCTACGTGGTCCACGACATCAACGTCCACGCCATGTCGCCGCGGGTAAAGAATTTCCGCCCGGCCATCACGTGGTACGTCGACTACACGCAAATCACGGTCGAATGATCGAACAAGAGGCGGCCTCCGATATCGGGGGCCGTCTCTCTAATTCTTCAGTCTTTTGTTTATCAATTTTGAAAACGGGCGGGATGAAGTCCGACCAGAATACTTCGGCACCTTAGGGTCGATTATCCCCGCTCAGCGGCTAGAGTATTTCCCGTTCGCTCGGAAATGTTTTGCTGTCATCCCGGAATTTCGCGCAAGCGAATATCCGGGACCCAGGCGTGATTTTTATGACCTCTGGGTCCCGGCTCTCCGCTTCGCTTCAGCCGGGATGACAAAAGGATGGCGCGATCTAAATCGGAAGACGCTAGCCAGCCAGCATTGGTGCCCGCGTATGCCAGTCCGTGACACCTTGATAGGCGTGCGCGGTGCGAAGTAGCGCACTCTCATCGAATGGCCGTGCAACAAGCTGGAATGCGATAGGCAAGCCATGCTCGTCGAAGCCACACGGCACACTCATTGTCGGCAGTCCCAGATAGTTGAAAGGACGTGTCAGTACGGCCATGCCTCCGAGGTTCGCCAAAGCGCTCGGATTCGTATCGCTCGATTGTGTCGAAGCCACCGTTGGCACCAGAAGCGGTGTCGTGGGCAGATGCAGCACATCGCACTTGCTCATCACCGTTTCGAGGAATTGGGCAAGGGCCGGGCCGCGTTGCGCGAGAGCTTGAGCGTACCACGTCGCCGGAATGGCAAATCCACCCTCGATGCGCGCGCGCATGTAGTCGGAGTAATCTTGCGGCCGCTCCTTCAGCCATGCCGCATGAACGGTCGCGGCCTCGGTGCGAACGATGATCTCGCAGAACTGGTAATAGGCGGAGAGATCCGAGCTCGTCACCGGAACGATGATGGCACCAAGGCTTTCCAACACCTCGCGGCTGGCTTGCATCGCCTGAGCAATGCTCGGTGGCAAGACGACATCCTTCGGCAGCTCAAGCACGCCGATGCGCGAGCCTCGGATGCCAGCGCGCAGCGTGGAGGCGTAAGTGGGGACCGTTTGCTGCGAGCTGCTGCCGTCGTTCGCGTCGTATCCCGCGATCACTTCCAGCATCAAAGCACAATCAGCCGCTGAGCGAGCAAGGGGACCGATGTGATCCAGCGACCAGCCACGTGGCATCGCGCCGTGTCGGCTGACGCGGCCGTATGTCGGCATGAGCCCCGTAACGCCGTTGAATGAAGCCGGGATGCGGATCGATCCGCCTGTGTCCGAGCCGAGCGAGGCATAAACCAGCCGGGCGGCCACGGCCGCGCCGGAGCCGCTCGATGAACCGCCTGTTACGAATTCGGTGTTCCAGGGATTGAGGCAGGCGCCGTAGAACTGGTTGTCTCCCGTTGGGTGAGCAGCGAACTCCGACATGTTGAGCCGGCCGATCGTCACTGATCCAGCCGCTGCGAGCCGTGTCACGACCGTCGCGTCTGACGTCGCTCGCCATTCACGGCGGATGGCCGATCCGCACGAGCAGATCTGGCCGTTGCGGTAGAACATATCCTTGTGCGCCATCGGCACACCATGCAGAGGTCCAACCGCTTCGCCGCGCGCGAGCTTTTGATC
>JAEYYQ010000591.1 GCA_023428365.1 Pseudomonadota bacterium
CGCTATCTGACCAAAAGCATCCGCGATACGTTCAATCTTCCCGGTGTGCCCATCCGCTTCATCCTGCGGAAAGGCGACAATCCGTATGCGGACCGCCGCTAAGCCGGCAGCAGTTGCACTTCAAGCTTCTTGCGCATCCAAGGCCGCTGCCGGGGTTTCTGCGCTCGTTTCGGCTGCGAGTGGCAGTTGCGCGGCTGCGACGAGTGCCGCGACGGTGGCGCGCAGACTGGGCATCCGCTTGACATTGGCGACATCGTCGCCCGCTGCTGCGCCTCGTTCCACAATTCCCCATGTCCCGATCCAGATCGGCAGATCCGGTTGTCGGCGACGCATTCGTCGGATCAGAAATCGCTCATAGGCTTCTGACGGTGCGCTATCGAGATTAGAGAGGACCGCGACGCGTGCGGATTCAAGGTCGAGATTGGTCATCGCGGTCGGCGTAAGGGCTTGTGCCTCGAGAAGCTGGACGCCGATACCGTGCTTGCGCACCAGATGCGCCAGGATGCCCGCGGCGGCATGCTCCAGAGGATTGCGCATCGCGATGCTGAGAACGGGAGCCTCGCCGCGCCAATCCTCCTTGAGAGTCTCCGGAGTTAAAACGGGCGGATCCGGCTCTGCCTCATCAGGATCATTTTTTTTATCATCTTTTTTCTTCGCGGAGCCGAGGTCGTAATCGTCCAGTTCGTCAATGAGCTCGGCAATCATTTCCTGCATCTCATTCATGCGGTCCGGTGTGAAACGACCGCGTTTTGCATCCGCTTGCGCCAGAACGAGCGCGGGCACGGCGACAACGTCGAAATAATTGATCAGCGTGTCCTTCTTCAGAAACTTCTCTGCGTCGAAGGTAATCTCGTCGATGTCGCCCGCCAGCAGACGCTGGTAGAATCTCTGCGATGGCGTCAGGGCCGGCTGATCGCCGAGCATGACGTAAAGGAAATTCAGCTGCGGAACGTGCCTGCCGAGTACGATCAGACATACGGTGAGGGGAATTGCGAGTAGGAGCCCGATTGGTCCCCACAACCAAGTCCAGAATGAAGCGGAAGCAATGACGGCAAGCGGCGTGAGGCCGGTCGATGTGCCGAGCAGCCATGGCTCTAGAATCTGCCCCATCGTAAATTCGCCGATGACGTAGACTGCCAGAGTGATGGCAAACATCGACCAGCCGGGATCGACAGCGGCCGCAAGCAGCACCGGAAACAATGCTGCGATCACCGAGCCGATGTAGGGGACGTATCGCATCAATCCGGCGAGAATCCCCCACAGGATCGGATTGGGAATGCCGATGACCCAGAGCGCGACGCCCATCGCCGCGCCATAGATAATGTTCATCACCGTGAGTGTCAGGAACAGGCGGCTCAGCCGCTCCGCCGCGTCGGTCATCGCGGTTGTGGTGCGCTCGAAGTCATCGCCACCGAAAAGCCGGATGAAGCGATCGCGCAAGTCCTCGCGCTGCATGAGAATGAAGCCGACCAGAAGCACGACAAGGCCCATTCGCGCCAGCGGCTCCAGCATTGGCGAAATCAGATTGTGGTAGTACTCGAGCGGTTTCGGCGGCGGGTTATGGATCTCGACCGGGATAGGCTTGGATTCAGTTTCGGATGACCGCTCGCTCGGTGTGGTCTGTTTGTCTGGCTGTTTACGTTCAAGCTCGCGGCTCAGCCCCTCCAGCGCTTCGGCGGCCCGCTCGATGACGCCTGCCGGCGCCCCGGGCGGTCCTTGAAGTCCCTGGATTTTCGACCGGAGCGTCACTTCGTAGCGCGGCAGCTCCGCCGCCAGTTCGGCCAACTGGCGTCCCATGATGGTGCCCAGCGTCGCGATGACCGTGAACGCCAAAACGACGACAAGCAGTACGGCGGGAGCGCGCGGCACCCGAAAGCGGCGTAACGCAACGACAATCGGACTGAGCGCAAAGCTCAAGAGGACGGCGAGAGCCAGCGGAATGAACATCTCGCGGCCGAAATACAGCGCGCCGATCACAAAGGCGGCGACCGCGATCGTAGCGGTCGGGTTGGGTGCGGCAGGTTGGGGTGACGTGGGCTCCTGAACGATCCTCATCTTCACGCGCAGGCTCCCTCCCTCACGTCGGTAATGCTTCGATAAGGAACGCATTTAGCGGCCAAGCGTTTCCCTCGCTGGACAATTAAAGCGAGCAGTCAAGACGAAAGGCCGGAATCCGTGGCTGTTACGGGGAAATCCCTAGCTAGAAAAAAGGACCGCGACCATAGGTATAGCCGCGGTCTCAGTAAATGGACGACTTTGCGTCCACGTCTAGGGGCACAAACCAAACGCGTACAAAGCGAAAACGTTCCGTCCCTATGGGAACGGTTGTTAACGTCGAGCCTCAATGCCCGCCAGATCGTGTTCGCACGTGCAGTAAAGCGTCGGGAACCTTTGGACCATGCCTCGCGTTTAGGGCGGATAAGGAGGGCTAAAGGCCTGTGACTGTTCACCCAAAATCGAGCGAAGGTAATGCGTCTGGCACTGTTTGCGTCAGCGAGGAATGTTTGAGCGCGTGGAATGCAGTCTCGTCTGTCGCGCCGAGAGGTTGGCAGCCTAACCCGGTCATTTCTCCGGAATCGGCCGCCATGTGCGAAACCGACTACAAATCGTTTCCTCAACGGCTACCGCTGCTGCGGGATCGCAGGGTTGAGTACCGTATGCATTTTTCGACGGGATGGGAAAGAGGCCGCCACGGTTAGGTGATGGAATCCGGGGCGACTCTTGAGAGGGGGAAATGACCTATATACCTGTGGTGGATCGCGGGCCAGCCACCGGAGCGCGTCGACGGAAGCTTCGCGCGTGGACCGTGGCAGAATACCTGACCGCCTTCGGGATTGCTATAATTGCGCCGATTCTCGCGTTTGCGGGCCTCCTCCTTCATCACTACAGCACGATCGAACATGCGCAGCTTGAACAGCAGGTGCTGCAGGTTGTTCGTGCGCTGAAGGGCAACATCGATCGCGATCTGGGCGCCATGACCGGAACGCTGGAGGCCCTCGCGACGTCGCCTGCGTTGATAAAAGACGATTTCGCGCGGTTCCACGCGCACGCCGTTGCGGTGGCGGAGCTGCGGCCCCACCAGTTTATCATCCTATCGGACACCACCGGGCGACGCTTGGTGGATACCCGGATCCCATGGGGGCAACCGCTGTCTCTGGACCCGGACAGTGGCGCGAGGGCCAAGTTGCTGGAATCGCGCGATGTCTATGTGTCGGACGTGAAGCCTGGAGGGAGCCATTTTACAGTCTCCATTCCGATCCGGCAGGCTGACCGGATTGTCTATCTCCTCAGTCTGTCGGTTCAGCCAAGCCGCCTTAGCGAGCTGGTGAGCGCGCCGAATCTGCCGGCCGGCTGGTCCGCGCGGATCTTCGACGGTCAAGGTCGCGCGGTTGCAGGCTCGCAGGCGAGTTCGGAGATGAACTGGTCGGCCGTATCCGTTGCGCAGGCGTCCTCGAATTCCGCTGACGATGAGCGGGTCATTCAATCGACGGATAAGCTCGGTGAGGATGAGTTGGTTGCCGTTGCCCAGACGGCGCTGGCTAATTGGGTGGTTGCGGTCGCCGTCGATCCGGATCTGGCGCAATCCTCATTCTGGTCGTGGCGCATGTTTGCTGCAGGCGGCTTGTCGCTGCTCGCCCTCTCAGGTCTGTTCGCTGTTTACTTCGGACGCAAGTTGGCCAAACCAATCCGCGAAACGGCGTTGGCAGCATCAGCGTTCGGCCGCGGAGAAACGGTGCCGCAGCTCGGGGTTGAATTGCAGGAAGTCAATGAAGTCCTGCACGCCTTGGAGGTGGCGTCGAAACAGCGTCTGCAGGCGGAGAATGAACTTCGAACCGCACACGAGCAGACGATGCTGGCGTTGTCCGCGACCGAGATGGGGACGTGGGAGCGTGACATTGCCGCGAACCACGTCAAATGGTCGGAAGCCATGTATCGCATCTTCGGCCGGACGCACGAGCAGTTCTCGGGCTACCCCGATGAAGTGCTGAGCTTCGTGCATCCTGAAGATCGTGCGCGTTTCCGGGAAGTCTACGACGACGCGATCAAAGGCCCTGCCGACACGTTCGAGCACGAGGCCAGGATCATGTTGCCGTCCGGGGAAGTCCGATGGGTTTACCGGCGCGCGTTTGTGCGGCGAAAGGCTGGTGGTCAGGCTGTATCGGTGCTGGGTGTCGCAATTGACATCACAGAACGTAAGGAAGCCGAAAATGCCAACGCCGAGCTTGCCGCGATCGTCGCGTCATCGAGCGAGGCGATCCTGAGTGTCTCTCTTGATGGCACCATCGCGACGTGGAATGCAGGCGCCAGGCAAATGTTCGGCATGGAGCCCGACGATGCGATTGGCACGTCGATGAAAGATCTGTTGCTGGACGATCGGCATGCGGATTGGAAGCGCCTTCAGGATGCCATGCGCGCCGGCGGAACGATCCGGTTCGACTCGGTTTGCGAAGGCTTGAGTCAGCGTCCGGTCGAAGTGTCGATCACGGCAAGCCCCGTGCATGGCGTATCTCGCGCCATCGATCGCTACTCGGTGACGATCCGGGATGTTTCCGAGCTCAAGGAGCATGATCGGCATCTGGCCGGTGTCATGCGCGAGCTGACCCATCGGTCGAAAAACCTACTCGCTGTCATCCAAGCCATGGCGCGGCAGACCGCGTTGCGTAGCGATAGTCTGGTCGACTTCGAAGCTCGCTTCTCAGGCCGTCTGCAGTGTCTGTCACGCTCGCACGAACTGCTGATCAGCCACGACTGGGAAGGTGCCACATTGAGCGACCTGGTGGCTGTCCAGAGAAGCTCGTTCGGACCACGCCATAGCCGGATCCGCGCATCCGGGCCGGATGTGTTCCTGCCACCCGCTGCGATCCTTAACATCGGTCTGGCACTGCATGAACTGGCAAGCAACGCTGAGCGGCATGGAGCACTTTCGGTGCCAACAGGCCGGGTTGATCTCACCTGGAAGACGGATGTCTCGCGCGGCAGTTCACCTAAACTGACGATCGTATGGCGGGAGATCGGGCGTCAATCTGCCGGCGATCTGCTGCACAAGGGCTTCGGTCGCGACATCCTGGAGCACGTCACACCGACGGCGCTCGGCGGAAGCGTAGTCCTGAAGTCAATTCCAGATGGGCTGATGTGGTCGCTCGAAATTCCCTACGACCGCTTTGCGCGCACCCGTCGCCAGATCGTGGCTTAGGAGTTTCCAGACTTTTGCTGCTTGTTCCGCGCGGCTTCGATGGCCGGCAGCATTTGCTTCTCGAGTGTTTCCAGCGAAATCGGACCGACGTGCTTATAAACGATGCGGCCGGCGCCATCGACGACGAACGTTTGCGGCATGCCGTACACGCCCCACTCGATCGCGGCCCGCCCGTTGCTGTCGACGCCGACGGCTGTGAACGGATTGCCGTAACGTCCGAGGAAGCGGCGCGCTGCCGGCGCCTGGTCTTTGTAGTTGATGCCGAACAGATTGATGTCCGTCCGCCGCTTCAGTTCAACGAGAACGGGATGTTCCTGGACGCAGGGGACACACCACGAGGCCCATAAATTCACGACCGAGACACGGCCGCGCGCGAGGTCGCCGGGTGTCAGACCTTGAACAGGTTGGCCGTTGTTGACCAAATTGGGCACGGGATCGAGTGTCAGCTGCGGGGCGGGTTTGCCGATCAGTGCTGACGGCAGGCGCGAGGGATCTCCGCTTTGCAGTGCGTAGTAGAACATTGCCGCGAGCGCTGAGAAGATGATCAAAGGCGCGGCCAGCCACCGCGATGTCTTGCGTCGCGGCGCAGTTGGTTGTGGTGATGCGCGGTCCTGACCTGGCATCGACATATCAAGCGGATTGCGAGGAATTGCGAGATGCGGGTGTCGCCGATCGGCGTCGTACGCCGCGCATTTCGAACTCGTCCAAACGCTGCTGTTGGCGGCGGCCATCCACGGTAAGCCAGCCGATCAGCCCGGCTAGAACCAGGGTCACGGCACCATAAGCGGCCCAGATGAACGTCGCGTGCGGTCCGAGATCCATGATCTATTCTCCCGCTTCCGTCTGCATCTGCGCAGCACGCTCGACTTGCGCCAGGGTCAGACTGCGCACCCGACGGCGCAGGATCTCGTTGCGCATCGCCTTGAGATGCAGGGCGAAAAATAACAGTGTGAAGCCCGTCGCCATAACAAGCAGCGGCATCAGAATGGACGGGTGGATGGCAGCGCCACCAAGGCGCAGCACGCTGGCCGGCTGATGCAACGTATTGCACCAATCGACCGAAAACTTGATGATCGGCAGGATGATGACGCCGACGAGGCTGAGTACCGCGGTGAGCTTGCTGGCGAGGGAGGCATCTTCCTCCAACGCGGAGCGAAGAGCCATCAGGCCGAGGTACAGGAAGAATAACAGCAGCACCGATGTCAGCCGAGCGTCCCAGACCCAATAGGTGCCCCACATCGGCTTGCCCCAAAGAGAGCCGGTGATCAGAGCCAGCAGGGTGAAGGCGGCGCCGATCGGAGCAGCGG
>JAEYYQ010000001.1 GCA_023428365.1 Pseudomonadota bacterium
GATCCGGACTTCGGTACGTTCTTCACGCGCCGGCGCCTGGCCGGAAAGCTGCTTATCGAGTTCGGCAATGCGGCGATCGATATCGCGCATGCGCAGCTGGGCGTCCTGCACGACCCGATGCACCTCGGTCATGCCGGAACCGATCAGCCCGATAAGCTGCGGCCAGTCCTCCCGCACCGGTGCAGCTTGTCCCTGACCGTTGGCCGATCCCGGCCGCGTCGGCAGTTCCGTCAGCCGCTTGATCAGTTCTTTCTGGGTTTCAGCGGTCTCGATCCGCGCTTCCTGCCCCGCCCGTTCATCCTTCAGCCGCTCGATCTCGTCTTCGAGGCGCCGCCGCTCCGTGCGCTGAGCTTCAGCATCGCCGCGCGGCACAACGATCCGCCGGCTGTCAACCGCCCCGATCTCCAGCTTTCCGGTCGCCTTGCCTTCCACGCGGATCGAATTCGCGATCGCCTGCTGCGGAAGATCGTTGATGACGACCGTATGCTCGCCGTTCTCGATCTTGACCCGCGCGACGCGCCGCACCTCCGCCCCCGACGGAAATACCGTCACGGCATCGGGCTTCGACGTGGCCGGCAATTCAGCGGCGGCCAGCGGAGCTGCCGCCGTCACGACGGCGGCCAGACAGATCAGTAGACGCATGTAACCCCTCCCCGGGCTCATGTCCTTGCATCCGGCCCGGCGGGGCAGAGGTTAGCCGTCATCATGACCCTACTGTGACGGATTCTGGATCAACTCCAAGAATCCGTCGAACTTTTCGTGGCCTGCAGCCCGGCCGATCAGAACTCCAGATGGTGAGCGCGCACGACCATAGGCAGTTCCTGGACCATCGCCAGGATTTTTTCCGAGACCGGCTCATCGACCGCCACAAGGCAGATCGCGTCCCCACCCGGCCTGTCGCGGCCGAGGTTCAGAGTGGCGATGTTCACGCCAAGTTCGCCCATCAATGATCCGAACCGACCGATGAAGCCCGGCTTATCCTGGTTGGTGATGTAGAGCATGTTCGGGGCAAGCTCGGCCTCCATATCGATGCCCTTGATCTGGATGACGCGCGGACGGCCGTCGGAGAACACCGTACCGGCGACGGAACGCTCGCCACGCTCGGTCTCGACGCTGAGACGCACGTAGGTTTGGTACGCACCCTCTTCCCCGCGCTTTACCTCATCGATCTGGAAGCCGCGTTCACGCGCAACCGCCGTCGCCGACACCATGTTGATATCGGCCAGCTGCGGACGGAGGACGCCAGCGAGCGCCGCCGCCGTCAACGCCCGCGTATTCATCTCAGCGACATCACCGGCATACTCGATCCGGACCTTATTCAGTCCCGTCTCCGTCAACTGCCCCGCAAACAGTCCGAGCTGTTCGGCGAGTTTGATGAACGGCTTCAGACGCGGTGCTTCCTCGGCCGTGATGTTGGGGAAATTGATGGCGTTCGAAATCGCGCCCTTGAGCAGATAATCGGACATCTGCTCGGCGACCTGCAGCGCAACGTTCTCCTGCGCTTCCGAAGTCGCTGCGCCGAGATGAGGCGTGCAGATCACATTATCGAGCCCGAACAGCACGCTCTCTTTCGCGGGTTCCGTCACGAACACGTCGAAGGCGGCGCCCGCGACCTTGCCCGCCTTCAGCGCCTCGGCCAGAGCCTTCTCATCGACAAGCCCGCCGCGCGCGCAATTGATGATACGCACCGACGGTTTCATGCGCGCCAGGGCCTTGGCGTCGATGATATTGCGCGTACGATCCGTCAGCGGCGTGTGCAGCGTAATGAAATCGGCGCGCGTAAACAGCTCGTCGAGTTCCACCTTCTCGACGCCGATCTCGAGGGCGCGCTCAGGCGACAAAAACGGATCGAATGCGATAACGCGCATCCTCAGGCCGATGCCGCGATCGGCGACAATCGAACCGATGTTTCCGCAGCCGATGACGCCGAGTGTTTTGCCGAACAGCTCGACACCCATGAACTTCGATTTTTCCCACTTGCCCGCTTGCGTCGACTTGTCGGCCTGCGGAATCTGACGCGCCAGCGCCAACATGAGAGATATCGCGTGTTCGGCCGTCGTGATCGAGTTGCCGAACGGCGTGTTCATCACGATGATACCGCGCGCCGTCGCCACCTTGGTATCGATGTTGTCGACGCCGATGCCAGCGCGGCCGACCACCTTCAGGTTCTTGGCCGCAGCGATGATCTTCTCGGTGACTTTGGTCGCCGAGCGGACCGCGAGGCCGTCGTAAGCGGGAATGATCTTTTCCAGTTCGTCCTTGCTGAGACCGACCTTCACGTCTACATCAACGCCGCGCTCCTTGAAGATCGCAACGGCAGCAGGCGACAGTTCATCCGAAATGAGAACTTTGGGTGCCATCAGGGTCATCCTTGAAGAGAGTGGATGAGCAGAGGCGAGCAGCGCAATCGCTGCCGGCCGTCCCTGCTCCAACGCATGGGGTGATCAGGCAGCTTTCGCCAGCGACGCTTTGGCCTGGGCAAACGCCCAATCGAGCCACGGCATCAGCGCTGCGACATCCGCCGTATCGACGGTCGAACCTGTCCAGATCCTGAGACCCGGAGGCGCGTCGCGATAGAACGCGATGTCGTAAGCGATACCTTCCTTTTCGAGCATACCGGCAATCTGCTTGGCGAACGCGGCCTGATCGGCAACCGACAGCGCTGTCACCGCCGGATCGACGATCTTCAAGCACACCGACGTGTTGGAGCGTGTTTCGGCCACGTCCGCCAGATTAGCGATCCACGGCGTCTTCTCGACCCAGTCGAATATCGCTTTCGCGTTGGCATCGGCGCGCGCCTGCAAACCTTTCAGCCCACCAACGGATTCCGCCCACGCCAGCGCATCGAGGTAGTCCTCCACGCACAGCATCGACGGCGTGTTGATGGTTTCGCCCTCGAACACGGCAGCCATCAGCTTGCCGCCCTTGGAGAGACGGAACAGCTTCGGCATCGGCCACGACGGCGTGTAGGTTTCCAGACGCTCCACGGCGCGCGGGCTCAGCACCAGCATGCCATGCGCCGCTTCACCACCCAGCACCTTCTGCCAGGAGAACGTGGCGACATCGATTTTCGCCCAGTCCATCTTCTGTGCGAACGCGGCAGAGGTGGCATCAACGAGCGTCAGGCCCTTGCGGTCCGCCGGAATCCAATCCCCATCCGGAACCTTCACGCCGGACG
>JAEYYQ010000013.1 GCA_023428365.1 Pseudomonadota bacterium
GTTCCTGACTATGATCGCGGCACACGAAGCAGGGCACTATGCCCCAGTGGCGGAACCGGTAGACGCGCCAGACTCAAAATCTGGTTCCCGCAAGGGAGTGCCCGTTCGAGTCGGGCCTGGGGCACCACTGTGCCCGCGATGGACGCTTGACGATCATCTGTTTCAAGTACAGCGCCGATTCCGCCGAATCTGGCACTATGCTGACCGGAAAGAGAGGCGGGGCGGAATGATGACGGTGATCCGGACGACCTTCGTTGTGCTGTTGTGCAACCTCATTGCATCTGCCAGCGCATCGGCCGGACCGACGTTGTTGTTCGATCCTGCAAACGGCAAGGTTCTCTACGCCGAGGATGCCGATGATCAGTGGCACCCGGCCTCCCTCACCAAGATCATGACGGCCTATATCGTGTTCGAGGCTTTGAAGGCCGGCACCATCAAGCTCGACGGCATGATCACCACCAGCGAGGCCGCGCACGCTCAGCCGCCAAGCAAGGTCGGCCTGCCGGTCGGCGGACAGATGAGCGTCGAGCTGGGGCTTCAGGCTCTTATCGTGAAGTCGGCGAATGACGTTGCTGTCATGTTGGCGGAGGCTGTTGGCGGTAGCGAACAGGCTTTCGTCGACAGGATGAACGCGACGGCGAAGCGGCTCGGAATGGAGCGTACGTATTTCGTCAACCCGCATGGGCTTCCGGCATCGGAACAGGTGACGACGGCGCGCGACCTGGCGCGTCTGTCCATGGCGGTGATGCGCGACTTCCCCGAACATCGCGAGCGCTGGGCGTCCTCCGACATGCGGATCGGCAAGCAGCGGCTGGTCACGCACAATGGACTTCTGACCCGGTACGAGGGCGCTGACGGGCTCAAAACCGGCTTCATTTGTGACTCTGGCTTCAACGTCGTGGCCAGCGCAACGCGCGACGGTCGTCAGCTGATGGCTGTTGTTCTGGGAGAAAGCTCGGGGCACGAACGATCACTCCGTGCAGCCAGTCTGCTCGACCATGGATTCATGAACTACGGCTGGAAGGTGCTGTTCAATAGTCCGACCTTGGACGCGATGCCGGTTCAGCGCGATGCGCGGTCAGTGATCAGCGTCCGGTCCTCCGTGACGTCCTGGGGCTGCAATCCGCGCGCCCGGGTCGCTCGTAAAAAGAGCAAAGAGGTGGGTAAGTCTCCCACGAAAAAGCCTGCGGTGGTAAAGTCCGGGACGACGACCGCATCTCCGGCTGCAGGCGCAACACCGTCACCTGCCCGAAAGAGCGCTGCAACGGCGGAAGCGCGCTCGACTGCCAAGACGCAGTAGGTTCGCGCTGGAGCGCAGACCTACCGCGGGGGGACCGCCCGGCGCTCAATCGATCAGACGATCAGATCCAGCTTCTTGTCGTTCTGTAGCCTGCAGCCCGGCAATGGTGCGACGGCTGGGGCTTCGGTGCTCGATGGCGGGGACTTACTCGTCGTGTCCTGCTCACCCGACGGTTGTGCTTCATTATGAGATGACGCGGGTGGGGCCGTCGACGGACTATCGCTACCTTGTGCGATTCCGGGAGGCGCTGATACGCAGGCGAGCAACGCGCCGAGTACCACGCTCGCGGACCGAGCCCGCCACGATATGTGCGAAGACATGTCGAACCTCATCGACACCGAAGCAATGAAGTCAAGGTATCAGGCGAATGCGTCGGATCCAAGCCGCGTCAACCATATCTCACAAGGTCCGCGAACGATATCTACTCAATCTCAGGTGGTAGGCAAAGCTGGCATCAATCTTGCTTTTTGACCGCGGTAATCGGTTGAACGTGGGAATAGTACATTGCACTGCACTTCGAAAGACGACATCACGCCGGGCTTTGCTGAAGTCGAGGCGCTCGCAGCCGTTCTCGAGTCGCGGCATGGGTTACATGCGGTCGATGTGGCCGAATTCTTCTCGGCTTTCCACAATCAGAGTGGCGACGTCGGCCGTTCCTGGGCGTGGGCAGGTGTCGCGGAGGCTGTCAGGCAGCGCGAACGTGCGCGGCTCCTGGGGGGCTCTGACGTCCTGGAGTTTTGATCCCCCAATACTGGCAGCGGACACGGCGTTTGGTTGGAAGGAATTTAGGACGAGGAGCCGAGCACCAAGGTCCAGAAAGTTTTGAATTCGGTGCGTGGGTCCTGTACCAGCGCGATGCCCATATGCTGCGCGTCAGGCATCAGCAGGTTCTTGTTATGCCCCTCGCTGGCCTTCCAGCCCTTGATGACTTCTTCGATGCTGACTTGGCCTGTACCGACGTTTTCCGCCGCGAGACGGGCGTTGTAGCCGGTCCGCTTCACGCGATCCCAGGGATTGGAACCGTCCGATCCAAAATGGGAAATGCGGTCCCAGCGGGCGAGATCGCGAGAGTGCGCTTTAGCGGCATTGGTCAATTCCATATTGATCCGCAGCGGCTTCAAGCCCTTTTCCTTGCGGTAGGCATTGATCAGGTCACGCGCCTTTTCGGCGTCGAGCTTGGTCGCAGTATAGTCGCGCGATGCGAGTGCGCCGCTCTTGGCCTTTTCATACGAGCCGCGCGGAGCGTTATCCTGAAGGCTGGCAACTTGGGTTTTTGGCGAGGCAGGTCTTAACGGCGTCTTGTCGCCGAGCGCCATGCTGCCACCGGAGCCGGCGTTGGTTCCAACTCCGCCGAAGCCCAGCGTGAGCGGATTGGAGCTGCCGAGACTGCAGCCAGTCAGCACAGTTATGAAAAAAGCAGAAAGCGCGACGCGATACATCCGGTAACTCCCGCCGGTAGCGGACCCACTTCAGGATTGCTGAAAGGGGTAAATGGATTGTTAACGCTAACGGATCTTAGGGAGCCGAGCAGGGTCTCGGGCCGGTGCCCGCTGTCAGAAGTGCCCTTTGATCGTGAAGTCAGCGCAGGGATGATGCCATGATGACCGTGTCGGCAGTTGGGCAAAGAGGCGGCGGGATCGTGAGGTGAGCGCACAAGGCGCTCGAATCGTGGAAGATTACTCGCGCAGGCCGTCAGTGGGGCCTCATTTCAAGCCGCAAGCGTCCACAGATCTATGTTGCATTGGGCAACTTTCTGCCGGTTTTGCCCTTGCATATGAGATTTGACCTTGGCAC
>JAEYYQ010000032.1 GCA_023428365.1 Pseudomonadota bacterium
GCGCTGCGGCGCCATGACGGCTAGCGACTTCGCCTTGCCAGCATCGAGCATGGCCTTCGCTTCAGGCACGGAGCAGGTGACGATGTCGATGCCGCCGGCTGCCAGATCCTGCATGGCGGGAGCGGCGCCATTGGAAGGGACCCACGGCACGTGGTCCGGCTTTAAGCCCATCGCCAGCAGCCAACCGACGAGAGCCAGATGCCAGATGCCGCCCTGGCCGGTGCCCGAAGCCTTGAACGTTCCCGCAGGTTTGGACTTGATGGCGTCCGAGAGCTCCTTGACGGTCTTATACGGGCTATCGATCCTGACCTGGATGCCCGGCGGATCCTCGTTCATGAGAGCGAGAGGCGTGTAGCGTGTCGGGGTGAGTTCCGTCAGACCCTGATGATGCATCATCGTGATCTCAACGGTCGCCATGCCGATCGTATAACCATCAGGCGGCGCGGTTGCGATCGCTGAATGGCCAACGACGCCGGAGCCGCCGGTGCGGTTCACGACGTTGAATGGTTGTCCCAAGTCCTTTTCCAGAAGAACTGAGATAATTCGAGCTGTTGCGTCGGTTCCGCCGCCTGCTCCCCACGGGCAAACGACCGTTACGGGGCGAGTCGGATAGGCGGCCTGTGCTCCAGCCGGGCGTATGCCGAGTGTCGCCAGCGCGCCCGTTGCACCGCCTGCAACGAGCAATTGTCGCCGATTCAGGTCCTTCATCAGCTTCTTCCTCCCTGGTTTGCAAAGTCATTGGTGACTTTTGCTATCTTGTTTTGAGGTACGCTACCGCGCGTGCGGTGCAATTGACAAGCCGACTAGGGTAGCAAAACCACGTCGTAGCGGCCGTCTTGCTCTGCCGTTGGCTGATCAACAGCCTTTGTTTGGCCAAATCTTTTCCATCAGGCTATGTAGAGCTGTTGCTGCAGAGCAGCGTAGGCGCTCGCGGCGTAAATGATCATGAGCAAACCAACCGAGTTCACGATGGGGAAACTGAAATCCGGCCGAAGGGCCGTGCGCGGCGGGGGGCAGATGTTGAATAGACGAGGTCTGATGCTGGGGGCCGGGGCGGGGCTCCTGGGGCTGGGAGCAACCTCGGCGCATTCTCAGGCAACCGAAGCGCGCTGGTGGGAGAGCATATTCGATCCGCTGGCCAATAATCGTGCACAGCCGCCACCGCGTCCTGTGCAAGATACTCTGAACGACCTGCGTCCCGATTCGGTGCCGCTGCGTAGCGACGTCATGCTGCAGCAGATGGACGCGGCCGTTGACCGCTACCAGAAGATCGTTTCACGAGGCGGATGGACGCCGATTCCCGCTGGGCGGCAGATGCGCCCGGGGGATGATGATCCGCGCGTACCGTATGTGCGGCGTCGGCTTGTCATTTCGGGCGATCACCGGCTCTACGGTGACGGCTTCAACATGAGTTCTCGCTTCGATGGTGAGCTCGAAGAAGCCGTGAAGCGCTTTCAGGAAAGCTTTGGCTTGAGGACCACCGGCCGGGTGGACCCGCCGACATTGGCGCAGCTGAACGTTTCTGCCCATGCCCGCCTGGAGCAGCTGAGGCTCAACCAGCGCCGTATTCGCGAATTGATGCAGCTGCGGGCTGAAGATCGCTACGTGCTGGTCAATGTGCCCGGCTTCCAGCTCGAGGCCGTGGAAGGCCATGAGGTGCGGCTGCGGCATCGCGTGATCGTCGGCAAACCGGATCGGCAGACGCCGAGCGTCCGGACAAGCATTCGCGCCTTGAACTTCTTCCCCTATTGGCGTGTTCCCGACAGCATTGCGAAGCTTGATCTCATTCCGAGGCTGCAAAAAGAGCCGGAGTATCTCGATAAAGAGAAGATCAAGGCGTTCAATGGCTTCGGTGGTCCCGAGATAGATCTCGCCAGCGTCGACTGGCGGCAGGTCGACACCAACAAGGTCAAGTTCCGCCAGGAGCCCGGTCCTCAGAATGCGCTGGGCCTAGTGCGCATCGACATGCCCAACGAACACATCGTCTATCTGCACGATACACCGATGAAGCCGCTGTTCGGTCAGCGGGCGCGGGCTTTTAGCGCCGGTTGCGTGCGCGTCCAGGATGTCTTCGAGCTTGTCGAGTGGATTGCACGCTATGAGCCGGGTTGGGAAAATCCGGGCCGCGTTCAGGAGGTGATTGCCGCTGGGCAGCCTCTCGATCTGACGTTGACGCGCCAGATCCCCGTCTACTTCACCTACATTACGGCGTGGGCTGAGGCTGATGGCCGGGTCGAGTTCAGGCCGGATATTTACGGTCGCGACGGCTCGCGCGAGTTTGCGGGCGAACACGACTCGGAGGCACCGGCGCCGCCAGTGACACTAGCGCCTTAGTCCTATTCCCGACGGCGAGGCTTGACCCAACGCCCCCTTTTGAGAAATCCTGAACGCGAACCGGTAGGGACTTCGGTTCGCGTCGATGGGGGTGCTACGTCATGCTGCCGATAGCTGCGTATGCCGATCGACTCTCCGTTCGACCCGGTGAGAAGATCGAATTCAAGGTTTCCAATTCCACCTCGGCACCAGTCACTACCCGGCTGGTGCGGGTTATTTCGGCGGATGGCAATCCTGCGGGGCCCGGCATCGTCGAAGAGCCGGTCTCTGTTTCCGTCACGAAGGTCGCCGAGCCCAGCTATCATCCGGTTCGCCGGGGCTCTTTTGTTTGCATAGATGCAGACGGCGTATTCGACGCGCTTAGTAGTTTCACCCTTATCGTAACCGTGCAGCCGACATTGATCGGCAATCGTGCGAGTGACATCCTCTCGCTGCTCGATGCCAATGGCCGAAATTGCGTCGGCATTGGCATGGACGGGCAAGGCAGGTTCGTGGCGACATTCGGGGATCGTCAACAGCAACTGGAAATCCAGGGACCTGCGAACGATCACACCTGGTACCGCCTGTCACTGACCCATGATGCCATCAGCCACCAAACAGTCTTAACGCAGCAGCCATTGAAGGTGGGGCGCCCGGAAGGGCGCGCTAAAAGCGCATCGGCAGCCGTGAAAGTTCCCGATCCCATGAGGGCCGAACAGGTGCTCATCAGCGGGATGGCCGGCGACACTGACAATTTCACTTTCAACGGCCGGATCGAGCGGCCAATGATCTTTTCTCGCGTTCTGACCGACGGAGAAATAGCCGTTGCTGCTTCGGGAGAGCCGGTTGAAGGGCTCATGGCCGGGTGGGATTTTGCACAGCAGATCTCGACGCAGCAGATCGTGGATTTCGGGCCGCATGGCTTGCGTGGCACGCTCGTCAACGCTCCGACGCGTGCTGTGACCGGGTCGACCTGGACCGGACGTGAGATGAGCTGGCGGCACGCCCCCCAGGAGTACGCTGCGATCCACTTCCACGAGGATGACCTGGACGACTGCCGTTGGCCCACGGCTTACACCTGGACCGTTCCCACGGGTATGCGCTCCGGAGCCTATGCGTTGCGCCTCAAGGCTGGCGAGCATGAGGAGAACGTGCCGTTCTTCGTAGTGCCGCCCAAGGGAAAAACCACCGCCGATATCTGCGTGATCATCTCGACGTTCACATACGTCGTCTATCACAACCACGCGCGGCCCGAGTATCTCGGCGATCCGGTCTGGCGGTCGGCGTGGGATACGCAGGCGGCTCAATGGGGCGGCTATCCGCACAATCCCGGTGGCCATCACGAGTATGGCCTGTCGACATACAACTATCACACCGACCGCAGCGGCATCTGCTTCGCATCCTGGCATCGGCCGATGCTCAACGTTCGCATTGGCTACATCACCTATCCCTATCCCGACATCCGCGCCTCCGGTCTGCGCCATTACCCCGCCGACACGCACCTGCTCTCGTGGCTCGAGGCCAAGGGCTACAGCTACGACATCATCACCGACTGGGAGCTGCATCACGAGGGGCACGCGCTGCTGAAGCCCTATCGCCTGGTCATGACGGCGTCGCATCCCGAGTATCACACACGGGAAATGCTGGATGCGCTGGCGGCCTATCGCGATGACGGTGGGCGGTTCTGCTACCTCGGAGGTAACGGCTTCTACTGGAAGATCGCCTTGTCCCAGGATCTGCCGGGCCTGATTGAGATCCGCCGCGCTGAAGGCGGAATTCGCGCATGGGCCGCCGAAGTTGGCGAGTACTACAATCAGCTCGACGGCGAGTATGGCGGCATGTGGCGGCGCAATGGCCGGCCTCCGCAGGATCTGGTCGGGGTCGGTTTCACCGCGCAGGGCAACTTCGTTGGTTCCTATTATCGCGTGCGCCCCGAGGCGTCCGATCCGCGCGTGTCATGGATGTTCGAAGGTGTCCGCGATGAGAAGATCGGTGACTTCGGCCTGTCGGGCCATGGAGCCGCCGGGTTCGAACTCGACCGTACTGACAAGCGGCTGGGAACACCCGCGCATGCGCTGGTCGTGGCAGCGTCCGAAAACCATCCGCCGGACGCGCCTTGGATCCTGGTGCCCGAGGAACAGCTCACCCATCTTACGACCATTCCAGGCGAGCCGGCCAAGGATCTCATCCGCGCCGACATGACATTCTTCGAGACGCCGAACGACGGTGCGGTGTTCTCGACCGGGTCGATCACGTTCTGCGGCTGCCTGCCTGCGAACAATTTCGACAACAATATCTCGCGGCTGCTGCAGAATGTCGTGAACCACTTCAAGCATCCGGCGACCAAGTTCCCGATGCCAGAGGCTTGACCGTTCCGATAGGTCGATCAGGAGAGCTGACGGGACGTGCTGCTGTTCCTGATCATTTCGCTTCTCGTGCTGGCCATTCTCGCGACGGCTCTCGCTATCGCGAAGATCCTCAGCCCATGGCCGGCGGCTCTGTTCTATCGCGGCGTATTCAACATCGGTGGGACGATAGACAAGATCCGTCTGGCGAAATATGTGCCCGCTGACGTCACCTCGCGGCTGAATATTGCCTACGGGGATCTTCCCATCGAGAAGCTCGATGTTCACCTGCCATCCGGGGTTGAGGGCTCGTCACGCCGGGTGCCGACGATCGTCTGGCTTCACGGCGGCGGCTTCCTGTCCGGCGGTAAAAGCCTGATCGGGAATTACGCGAAAATCATCGCTGGCAGCGGATATGGCGTCGTCGCAATCGACTACGCGCTGGCGCCGGACGCGAAATATCCGACCCCGGCGCGTCAGGCCAATGCGGCGCTGGCCTTTCTCAAAGCCAATGGCCACACTCTCAATCTTGATACCGATCGGATTGTCATCGCCGGAGATTCTGCGGGCGCCCATATTGCCGCTCAGCTCGGTATCGCGCTCAGCAATCCGGACTATGCGCGCGCCACCGGTGTTGAGCCGGCCGTGCCGCTGACGTCCGTTCGCGGTTTGCTGCTGTACTGTGGATTCTTCGATCCCGCTCTGTTCGAGCCGCGCGGCTTCGTTGCGGACTATCTCGATGCGATCGCGCGCTCCTACCTCGATATGCAGCGCTTCGATCCTGCGATGGTGCCGGAGACGTTTCCGATTCCTGCCAACCTGACCTCAGACATGCCGCCGCTGTTCATCACGGTTGGGAACAACGATTTGCTGACGGCTCACTCCGAAGCGCTGGCAGCCGCCGCCCGGCAGCACGGCATGGCGGTCGAGACGCTGTTCTTTCCTGCCGAATACAAGCCTGCTCTCGGTCATGAGTATCAGTTCGATCTGAGCACGGCAGCCGGGCAGGAAGCGCTTGCCAGAACCAGGGCCTTCCTTGCCCGGCATGTTCAGTAGGCGACAGGAGATCGCCGGATAGCGCATGGCACCTTCTGCAGCGTGGCGTATTATATCCAGGAAGCATGTCAGATGAGGTGCTACTCATGTTCGTCTGCAAGCGTGTGTACGATCCGCCGTCGCATGATGACGGGTATCGCATTCTGGTCGATCGCCTCTGGCCGCGCGGCCTGAGCCGCGACAAAGCTGACATCGACGAATGGCTGAAGGAGATCGCACCCAGCGACGAACTGCGTCGCTGGTTCGGCAAGGATGAGAGCAAGTGGCACGAGTTCGAGCGCCGCTACCGTGTCGAACTATCGACCGCCGAGCACAAACCCGAACTCGACCGACTGCGCAAGCTCGCGAAGAAGGGGCGCGTGACGCTTCTCTACGCGAAGCGCGAGGAGGAACAGAATAACGCGGTGGCGTTGAAGGAGGTGTTGGAAGGAAATCAGTCTCGGCAATCGTGACTGATTGTGACCTTTGGCTTTACTGTGCGAAATCCGGATGAAGGGTCCACCAAAGCACGATGCCAATCAGCATCGGAGTGATCCATACACAAATATAGATGCAGTAAATCTGTAGGCTTTCCACGAGCTTTAAGCGTGCCAGCGCGCGTCGGGTCGATGTTTCTCCGGATTGATCCAGATCCTCTTGAGCCTTCGCAATATTCAAGTCGATATCGTCGTGATTTTCCTGGCATTCATCAAGTGCCGATTCGTATTCCGCCACGAGAGCGTCAAGTTCATGTTTGTCGTGGCCATATGGTAGATGAGTAAGCCGCCGGAAAACAGCATTGACACGCCGACCGCAGGCGTCGAATTTTTTCGATCGAGCAGGATAATCTTTCGCTTGTTCAATGATGCCAAGAATAAGCGAAAGGGCGCCGGCAACATAGGCGGTAAAATCGAATACATTTTTCGTATGAACGCTGAGGGAATCCTTGAATAACAGAGTATAAAAAGGAACCAAAAAACCAATAATACCGGCGAATGCAAATGCGAGCGTACTTGCGCAATGTTTGCGCTCGAAGCGTTTTGCAGCATTGAAGCGAGCGCGCTTCACCAGCCTCCAATGCCTGAGATAAGCGTCCCGAGGTGAGGCCGGTTGCGGCTGGCTCCACACCTGAATCAGGTGGGTAAGTCCGGTCTGATGATTCTGGGCGAATCGATTGTTTGCCATTGCCGACAGGTATCAATCCGCCTTGGACGGGGCAACGCAGTGATAACCGCGTTCCCCAGCTGCGTAACCGGGATGCACCTGTCGGTCATTCTAAGTCCGGGTGGGCTACTTCACCACCTCAGCTGGCACTTCCTTTTGATACGCCGCGCCGAGCGCCAGCATCCGGGCCTCGTCGAACGGGCGGCCGATGATCTGGAACCCGTTCGGGAGATAGCCTTCGCGCGGGTAGGGCAATGTGAGTGAGGGCAGGCCGAGGTAGTTCACCGGGCGGCAGTAATAGATGACACGCGCCAACGCGCCCATCAGCTTGGGGCCGCCAGCAATGTCGAGCTCATCGATCGTCGGCAACGGATCGGCGAAAGTCGGCAGCACTGCCATGTCGCAGATGCCGTAGGTTTCGTTGAGAACTTTCTGCAGCATCGTGCCGCGGGCCCGCATCGCCGTCTGATGATCGGCAGCCGAGATGAAATGACCGAACTCGATGCGTGCGCGCACCTGAGGGCCGTATTCCGCGCCGCGCTTGCGCAGATAAGGTCCGTGAGCGGAGGCGACTTCGGGCAACTGCAGAAGCTGCGTCAGGTGGTCGATCGTCTTCCAGTCGTGGAAGCGTACGGAAACACGCTTCGCACCAGCCTTTTCCAGCAGCTTTACCGACCCCTCGAAGCGCTTCTGCACTTCCGGGTGTGCGTCGGCGACCAGTCTTTCGTCGATGCCAACGCGCAAACCGTCGACAGGCTGCTTGAGACCGCCAAGATAGTCCGGAACCGGCCGGCGCGAGCTGAACCCGTCATTCGGGTCGTTTCCGGCGATCAGACCCAGGATGAGTGCGAGATCGCGGACGTCGCGCGCAATCGGGCCGACACAATCGAGCGAGAACGACAGCGGCATAGCGCCGGCACGCGAGACGCGCGTCCAGGTCGGCTTGATCGAAGAGACGTTGCAGGCCGCAGCCGGCAGGCGCAATGAGCCCGCAGTGTCGGAACCAAGCGCGGCCGGTACGACGCCGGTGGCGACCGAAATTGCCGAACCGCTCGACGATCCTCCGGTGATGCGGGTGGTGTCGTACGGGTTCTTGGCGTGGCCCAGCACATAATTGTGGCCGGTGGGGCCGAACGCGAACTCCGTCAGATGTAGCGCAGCAATCTGGATACTGCCGGCAGCTTTCAGGCTGGCGATCAGCGGGTTGTCTTGAGTGCAGGGTTTGTCGAGACGGATCCGGGCGCCCCAGCTGGGAATTTTACCGGCACGGTCGAACATGTCTTTGTGCGCCAGCGGCACGCCATGTAGCGGTGGTGTCGCGCCACCCTTGGCAACGACCGCATCGGCTGTCTCAGCGGCGGCGATAGCGTCGTCGGTGTCGAAGGAAACCGCGGCGTTGCAGGTTTCATGCACGGCCTTGAGCCGGTCAATAGCGGAGCGCGTGGCCTCGACGCTGGAGACTTTCTTGGAGCGGATGGCCTCGGCAAGATCGATGGCGGAGAGAGACTTGAGATCCATGATTACTTGCCCTCCGTCTCGAGGACGCGGATGAAATCGGCCTCGTTGGCGCCGAGCGGCAGTGTATCGTTGACCTTGAGAGCCGTTTCCGCCAGCGCGTCGATGATCGGTGTGATCAGCTCCAGGCGCTCCGTGGGAATGCTGTGCCCTTCCAGGCTCTTCGGCAACTTGGGCAGCTCCGCCATGTTCATCTCCTCCGTCAAACTTTGCAGCCTGTTGGCCTGCGTTCGTCCTCACCATGCCGGGTCCAGCAGGTCCACGCAACTACGCTTGCGGTAGGGCAGGGGGCGTGATTTGGTCGAGTAAAAGAATGATGGAGGAGACAAGGCCTATGGCCAGCAGCGGGACATGCAGGGCCGAACGCGACGGCGCGGTGCTGACCATCATCATCGACCGGCCCGAGGTGCTGAACGCGCTCGATCCGCCGACCCATGCGGCGCTGGCGGCGGCCTTCGATCTCTATGCTGCTGATGATGATCTTAGAGTTGCGATCCTGACCGCGTCCGGCGACCGGGCATTCTGCGTCGGCAGCGATCTAAAGGCGCGTTCCAAGACCAATGCGGATCATCATCCGGCAACCGGCTTCGGCGGACTGACCCGGCGGTTTGATCTCTACAAGCCGGTCATCTGTGCGGTGAATGGCTTGGCAATCGGTGGCGGCGTGGAACTGATGATCGCGTGCGATTTGGTGATCGCAGTGGATCACGCGCAATTCGCATTGCCTGAGCCGCGGGTCGGGCTGGCGGCCTTGGGTGGTGGTGGATTGCAGCGGCTGGCGAGACAACTTCCGTTGAAGCAGGCGATGGAATTGATCCTGACCGGCCGGCGCATCTCAGCCGAACGGGCACAGGCGATCGGTCTCATCAACGAGGTGGTGCCGCGTGCGGAGCTAATGGCGCGGGCGCGCGCGATGGCCGCGGAACTCCTCGAGATGGCGCCGCTGGCGCTGCAGGCATCCAAGCAGGTGATGTTGCAAAGCCTGGCCTGCGCGGATCTAGAAGCCGCGATGACGGCGACCTATCCGGCCGCGGAGCGGATGCTTGCGAGCGAGGATGCCATCGAGGGACAGCGTGCGTTTGTCGAGAAGCGCAAGCCGAATTGGCGCGGGTGCTGATCGGTCTGCACGCCGCCGTCGCCGTGAGCGGTCGAAACTAGGAC
>JAEYYQ010000064.1 GCA_023428365.1 Pseudomonadota bacterium
GTTCCGTGGGTATGGGGTGAACATGATCTGGCGGCACCGGCACGTGCGAAAGCATGGCCTCCCGCGCCATTCGATAATTGCTGTCAGGATTGTCGGGGGGAACAAATCGCTCATCTCCCCAGAACCAATGCACGCGGTCCCACGGAAACTCATCGCGATACGGCGCCCCGGCCAGAATTTCGTAAAGCCGTTTCGGTGTCGATCCTCCCGACAACGCGACAGAAAAACGTCCCTGCTTTCCTGCGGCCAATGCCAGCAGCCAAGCGGCAACGCGCTGCGCCAACTCTTCGGGATCGGCCAAAACTTCCACGCGGGCTTCGGACAGGCTGGTCATGACATTTCCGCTGTGCGTACGCGGCCTGGTGCGCCGGACCGAGAACAACGCTGCGGCCAGCGTTTGCGATCCCGGGACTTAATAACTCCTCCGGTCGGTCGCTGGAATTAACCGCGAGAGCCGACCTCAAGGGAACGATCGCTGGCTGAAGTGAATATCCGTAGAGAGGACAATCGCTTTTCGAAGTTGGCAATCGCCATCTCCACATCGCCAGGAGAACCTATGTCCGGTCGCATCGAAGACTATGCACTTATCGGCGATTGCGAAACCGCCGCACTTGTATCGCGCGACGGCTCGATCGATTGGCTGTGCTGGCCGCGTTTCGACGGCGGTGCCTGTTTTGCGGCATTACTCGGAACGCCAGAGCACGGGCGTTGGAAAATCGCCCCCGCCGCGCCAAGCGCACGGGCGACTAGGCGCTATCGTGATAGCACGCTTATTCTGGAAACCGATTTCGAAACTCCCGACGGCGCCGTCACGGTCGTCGATTTTATGCCGTTGCGTGGCGAAGCCTCCGATGTCGTGCGGTTGGTCGTCGGCCGCCGTGGACGCGTCGCGATGCGCTGTGAACTCGTCCTCCGCTTTGATTATGGCGCGCTGGTGCCGTGGGTGACGAACGGGGACGGCATGCTCAAAGCCATCGCGGGTCCCGACATGGCCGTTCTCCGCACGCCGGTTGAGTTGCGTGGAGAAGATCTGAAAACGGTCGCCAATTTTACAGTCAGCGAAGGTGATACGATCCCGTTTGTGCTGACCTACGGCCCGTCCCACCGCCCGCCGCCTGAAGCCATAGACCCGATCGCCGCGCTCAGCGACACAGAGGTCTTCTGGCATAACTGGGCGGCGGGTTGCACCGAGATGGGCGAGTGGTCCGGCCTCGTGCGGCGCTCGCTGATCACACTGAAAGCCCTCACCTATCGCCCCACCGGCGGCATCGTGGCAGCTCCGACGACATCGCTTCCCGAGCAACTCGGCGGCGTGCGCAATTGGGATTATCGCTATTGCTGGCTGCGCGATGCCACATTTACGCTTCTGAGCCTCATGAATGGCGGCGTTTACGACGAAGCCCAGGATTGGCGCATGTGGCTGCTACGCGCCATTGCGGGTCATCCCTCTCAAGTCCAGATCATGTATGGCATCGCCGGAGAACGCCGCCTGAATGAGCTCGAATTGAATTGGCTGCCCGGTTACGAGGGTGCCGGGCCGGTGCGCATCGGCAATGCGGCTTCCGGCCAGTTTCAGCTCGATATCTACGGCGAAGTCATGGATGCTCTCTATCACGCGCGGCGTGGTGGTCTGGGCCCGCTCGGCTCCAGCGCGGATCTGCAGGGCGCGATACTGAGGCAATTGGCGGATATCTGGCACGAACCCGACGAGGGCATGTGGGAAGTGCGGGGCCCACGGCGCCACTTCACCCATTCAAAGGTCATGGCGTGGGTGGCCTTCGACCGGGCGATCAAGAGCGCTGAGGAATTCGATCTCCCCGGCCCTATCGATCAATGGAAATTGCTGCGTCAGCAGATCCACGATGACATTTGCGCAAAGGCCTATAATGCCCAACGCGGGGCGTTTACGCAGTACTACGGCGCAGATGCCCTGGATGCCAGCGTCCTGATGATGCCGCTTGTTGGCTTTCTTCCGATATCCGATCCGCGCATCCAGGGAACAGTTACCGCAATCGAGCACCATCTCATGGCTGACGGTTTCGTCCTGCGTTACGACACAGGGGAAGGCGATGACGGCCTGCCCCCTGGAGAAGGCGCGTTTCTCGCATGTAGTTTTTGGCTGACTGATTGCCTCCTGATGCTCGGCCGTACGGACGACGCGAAGCGGCTTTTTAAAAGACTTTGCGGGCTTTGCAACGATGTCGGATTGCTTGCCGAGGAATACGATCCGCATGCCAAGCGCCTCGTCGGTAATTTTCCGCAGGCCTTTTCACATATTGCACTCGTTAATACGGCCCATAATCTCGTGCTGGCGTCTAAAGCGCGGGAGGCACCTCCCGCTTATACGCCCGGCACCCGAACATGCGCCCGACAGGAGACGTGCCCGCCGCTTCGCCGCATAAGACACCCGCTAACTCGCGGAACCAGACGCCGCAAGGCATCGTTGCTAGGGGCAGACTGAGGCGCCCCCACGGGAACCCGGTGCGTTTCAGCGCGTCAGATTACCAGGATAGCAACGCTCAGGCGGAATCATGCCGTTCAAGGTTGAAGTCGGCCCTCCCCAGATCGCCATCCATCATGGCCAGACAGTTCTGGTAACGAATCTCGACGCGCAGATTATCTGGCCGAGCGATCGCGGTCTGTTCTTCTTCGATACCCGCGTGCTGAGCAGCTGGATGATTTAAGCCAACGGCGAGCCGTGGGATTTGCTGAGCGGCGGCGCCACGACCTACTATACCTCACACGTCCATCTCGTAAATCGCACCATTCGCACCGAAGAAGGCTCCATTCCCGCGCGTACGCTCGGACTGGTCGTGAGCCGTTCTATCGATGGCGGCATGCACGAAGATATCGACATCATAAATAACGGCATGAAACATGTACGATTTCAGCTCGAAATATCGTTGCGCTCGGATTTCGCCGATATTTTCGAAGTCAAATCTGGAAATATTGTGCGCCGCGGGCGGATCACAACGGACTGGTCGGATGCCCGGCAACAATTGCGCACAACGTATCGCAACGCCGACTTCATGCGATCGCTTCTGGTTGAACCCAAACACCGTGAACCTCGGGCAGTCTACGCCAACGGCCGTCTGAGCTTCGAGGTCACACTTGCTCCGGGAGAGACCTGGAATTGCTGTTTACTTTATGCGCTGACGGATGGTGATCGGCATTTCCCGCCGCCACAACACTGCGTCGCCGACAGCCACAAACTGAAACACGCGGAAAGCCTCGCCGACTGGCTGCATACGGTTTTGAAAATCCGCACCAGCAATGAGGAATTTTACCGCCTTTACCGTCAGGCCGTTGAGGATATGGCAGCGTTGCGCCTGCCTATCGGCGGGACTGACAGTATGGTGTTCCTTCCGGCAGCGGGCCTGCCCTGGTTCATCGCTCCATTCGGCCGGGACAGCTTAATCGTCGCGCTGCAGAACCTTTTCATTTATCCGGGCTTTGCGAAAGGCGCACTGGAAATCCTGGGATGGCTGCAGGCCAAGGAACGTGATGATTATCGCGATGCAGAGCCGGGAAAGATCCTGCATGAACTGCGTTACGGTGAACTCGCACATTTCAAACTGATCCCGCACACACCCTATTACGGCACTGCGGATGCGACGCCGCTGTATCTCATCACACTGCATGCGACCTGGCGATCGACCGGAGATCTCAGCCTGCTCGAACAGCATTTGGATACCGCAGAGCGTTGCCTCGCGTGGATTGACAATTTCGGTGATCGAGATGGCGACGGCTTTCAGGAATATCAAACGCGCTCGCCCGTCGGTTATGAAAATATGTGCTGGAAGGACTCCGGCGATGCCGTGGTTTATCCCGACGGTTCGCTCGTGAAAGGCCCCAAGGCTTTGTGCGAATTGCAAGGCTACGTCTATGACGCGTGGCTGCGGATGGCCGAAGTCTTCGATGCGCTCGAGAAACCTCAACGAGCCTCCGAGCTGCGCGACAAGGCAGCGGATCTTTACAAGCGTTTCAACGAGGCATTCTGGGACGACGACCTCGGTTACTACGCCTACGCTCTTGATGGCGATAAGCGAAAAGTGATGACCGTCGCGTCAAATCCGGGACATTGTTTATGGTCCGGTATCGTTCCGCCCTATCGAGCGCGCAAAGTGGTCGATCGATTGATGGCGCCGGATATGTGGAGCAAATGGGGGATTCGCACTCTTTCGACGCAGAACCCGGCTTTCAATCCGTATAATTATCAAACCGGATCAGTTTGGCCGCATGACAATGCGCTGATCGCCGTTGGTTTCAAGCGCTATGGCTACCACGCAGAGGTCGGAAAGATTGCGCGCGCGATCAGCGATGCGGGAAGCCATTTCCTGTTCAACCAGCTACCAGAATTGTACACGAGCACGGAATACGGTGGCGCAGAATTTCCCGTTCAATATCTCGGTGCGAACGTTCCCCAGGCATGGGCCGCCGGCTCTGTCTTCACCTTGATGCAGGCCATGCTGGGTTTCCTCCCCGACGCGCGTCG
>JAEYYQ010000102.1 GCA_023428365.1 Pseudomonadota bacterium
ACGTCTCAAAAAAACAAAAAGAGCGGACCCTTGAGGGGCCCACTCTCAGAGTTGAGATGATCATGAGCAAAATTAGAATAGGACTACGCTATCGGAGGGTCAAGCAAATTTGACACATTTTTAGCAGCTCGCCCGTTTCCCGGGCTTTCGGTCGCGTCAAATGCGCTCGAAGCGCAAATAGTAGCACCGCCGGCCGGCAGCGGCTGCCTTCTGCTCATAACGCGTTTGCGGCCAGTCCGCAGGGCGTACCCGCCAGTCCGCTGGGCTGCCGGCGAGCCAATGAAAATCGGGCGACCCAACCATTGCAAGCAATGCCGTCCGCGCATAATCGCCGATATCGGTGGCAATCCTGAGCTGACCACCCGGCCGGATCACACGGGCAAGCGCATCAACCATAGCAGGAGAAATCAGCCGGCGCTTATGATGACGGGCCTTGGGCCACGGGTCGGGAAACAGCACAAACGCCCGCGAAATCGAGCTTTCAGGCAGCCAGCGCAGCAACGGACGCGCATCATCGGCATGGAGGCGGATGCGATCCAGCTTTCGCGACTGGACCGCAGCAAGCACCTTCACCACGCCATCCAGATACGGCTCGCAGCCGATCAGACCGACATCAGGGTGGCTCTCCGCCTGCCAGATCAGGTGCTCGCCGCCACCGAAACCAATCTCCAGCCAAACCTCGCGCACCGGCGCGCCAAACAACCCCGATGCTTGGCTTGGCGCAGCCGTGTTCAGATCGATGGCAACGCGCGGCAGATCCTCGGCCAGAAGCCGCTCCTGCGACGCGCTGAACTTGCGGCCATGGCGACGGCCGAACGAGCGCAGCTCATGACCATCCGGCGCTTCGGGTCCTCCCATCGCGTCCTACCAATCCACCTTTGAAAAAACCAATCGGCCGCAGGTCACCCCGCGGCCGACGATATCTGATCAATCAAACGAGACGCGTCGGCTCAGCTGACCAGAGCCTTCAGCTTGTCGGCGAGATCGACGTTCTCCCAAGAGAAGCCGCCGTCCTTTTCGGGGTGGCGCCCGAAGTGGCCGTAAGCAGCCGTGCGCGCATAAATCGGCTTGTTCAGCGCGAGATGCTCGCGAATGCCGCGCGGCGTCAGCTTCATCGCCTCGCGCAGAGCCTTCTCGAGTTTGTCTTCGCTCACTTTGCCTGTGCCGTACGTATCGACATAGATCGACAGCGGCTCAGCAACGCCGATCGCGTAGGACAGCTGAATGCAGCAACGGTCAGCCAAGCCAGCCGCAACCACGTTCTTGGCGAGATAGCGCGCAGCATACGCTGCCGAGCGATCGACCTTGGTCGGATCCTTGCCCGAGAACGCGCCGCCGCCATGCGGAGCCGCGCCGCCGTACGTATCTACGATGATCTTGCGGCCCGTCAGGCCACAGTCGCCGTCCGGCCCACCGATCACGAATTTGCCCGTCGGATTGACGTGCCACACCGTGTTGGAGTCGATCCAGTTCTTCGGCAACGTCTCGCGAATATACGGCTCGACGATCTTGCGGACGTCGCTGGAGCTCAGCGTGTCATCGATGTGCTGGGTCGACAGCACGATCTGCGACACACCGACGGCCTTGCCGTCCTCGTAGCGTACAGTCACCTGGCTCTTGGCATCCGGGCCGAGCTTAGCTGCAGCGCCTTCCTTTGCCTTGCGCGCTTTGGCGAGCACTTCGAGAATCTTGTGGCTGTAGTAGATCGGCGCAGCCATCAGCTCCGGCGTCTCGCGGCAGGCATAGCCGAACATGATGCCCTGATCGCCGGCGCCCTCGTCCTTGTTGTCCTTCGAGTCCACGCCTTGAGCGATATCGGCCGACTGCGGATGCAGGAGAACCTCGATCTTGGCCGTCTCCCAGTGGAAGCCGTCCTGCTCGTAGCCGATGTCCTTGATGGCCATCCGCGCGACGTGAGCAACAAGATCCTTGGTGATCGTCGCAGGACCGCGCGTTTCACCGGCGATCACGACACGGTTCGTCGTCGCCAGCGTCTCGGCCGCAACACGAATATCCCACGGGCTGATCCCTGCTTTTTCGCCTTCACGAAAGAACAGGTCTACGATTTCGTCCGAGATACGGTCGCAAACCTTATCGGGATGCCCCTCGGAAACAGACTCACTGGTGAAGAGATAGGATTGGCGCGGCACGAGAGACCCCGTCGTACTAGTGAAATATTAAAGCCGCTTTCCATTGCAGGCTTTCGGAAAGGGGTCAAGGCACCACTTTGGCAAAGCTTATGCCGAACTCGGCGCCACGCCCGTCACTGCCGAACACGGTCAGACGGTCTTCTCGTCATCGGCAAGCGTTCGGACCAGATCCACGACGGAGCGCCTGACTTTGGGATCGGCAATGCGAACGAAAGCCTTGTTAAGCTCGATGCCCTCGCGGCTGCTCAAGAAGTCGACCACGTAGCTATCGGGCTTGTCGGCAAGCCCTGCCGCCGCCGCTGCTCTGTTCTCGGTCACGCTGCCCGGTGCCTCGTCATAGAAGAACTGGACGCTTACGCCCAAGACCCTGGCGAGATCGAACAGCCGGCTCGCGCCAATGCGGTTGATGCCCTTCTCGTACTTCTGAATTTGCTGGAACGTGAGCCCGAGCTGTTCGCCGAGCTTTTCCTGGCTCATACCGAGCAACATGCGCTGCAACCGAACGCGGCTGCCAACATGGAGATCAAGAGGGTTAGCGCGACGCGAACCTTTTTCGATCAACTCATCATCGTGTTCAGCGACCGCTTCGTCCTGTCTCGCCATCGCCCGTGCTCCCCACCCAGTTGAAATGTCTTAACACCGCGCAATTCCTAGGTGCAGGAGAAAGTCACGTCAACGAGAACAGATGCGGCCAAA
>JAEYYQ010000153.1 GCA_023428365.1 Pseudomonadota bacterium
AAGAGCATCAACGAAGTGCTCGCGCGGTGTATCTTCACATCGCTCAGCACGTTTCTCGCCATGTTGCCGATGGCGATCTGGGGCGGACCAGCGGTGGCGAGTTTCGCGGTGCCAATGGTGTTCGGTATCGTCATCGCGACAAGTTCGTCGATCTTCATCGCGGCACCGATCCTGCTGTTGCTGGGAGACTGGCAGAAGCAGCGCAAGGCACGCGTCGCCAATAGCAAGGCGCGCGATGGCGACAGAACCAACTCAGCCGTTCCGTCGAGCAGCGGAAATCTCGCCGCAGCGGGCCGGCAAGCACTCAAATAGCCTGGCAGTGGTCGAGCGCGTGAGGGCGGAGCCGAAAAAGCTCTGCCCTCACGAAAGCGCCGATAAAAACGATTGCCGCGTTTTTCACCGGGTCACGGTTCGAGCGATCGCGTCGTGCGCAGGCTTCCGCCGCCGGATATACGGCCACGATACAATCGCGCCGATGATCAGATGCCAGATCACCACCGCGAGCACGGCCTTCTCATTCGGAAAGTTGGCGTTTGCAATCGCCAGGGCAACGCCGGGGTGCCGCGTCCCCGTGGCAAGTGCCAGGACCGTTCGATCACCGGCGTCCGGACCACCAAGCCAATGGCCAACCGCGACACCGATCGCGGTGAACAGCGCGAGGATGACGATCACTCCGTTCCCGATCAATTCCCAGAAAGCCGGCCACGACGTAAACAGAACAGGCAAGCAGGCGCCGACGAGAGTTGCTGTCGCAAACATCGACACCGGCCGCGCGATAAGATCGGCAATTCGGGGCAAGGCCGCTCGGACAAGCACACCGGCCACAAGGGGGACAATCACCGAAAGAAGAACGATCCCGATAACCCCACTGAGCGGCGTACGGAATTCAACGCCCATGAGGCGGCCGATCAGCGCTATCGTCGCGGGAATAACCACGATTGCCACGAGCGATGCAGCGACCAGCAATCCAATCGCATAAGAGGTCGAGCCTCCGGCGCTCGTCTGCCTGCCTGGCAAAATCGGCGGCACGGGCGATGCGGCAATGGCGACCAGTGCGATCTTGATCGGCATTGGCAACGGAAGAAGCAGCACCGTCGCAACGGCCAACACCGGCATAATGACATTCATCGCCAGGATCGATCGGAGAAGCAGGCTGGGCCGACGGAACAACGAGAACATATCGTGTCGCGACGTCTTCAACCCAAGAGCGAACACGATCGCGAACATGCTCACGCGGATCGCGTAGGGGATGAGTTCGGCGACTGTCATGGCACGGCCTTTTGCGCGACACATATCGCTCTAGGTTACTCCAAGCCGGAACTGAAGGTTCCCGACGCCCTTTCTGCTTTCTGGGTGGCTTCAACGTCTTTGGCGCGCCGCTGCAACACCTCGATCAAATTTTCCCAATGGCCTGTGGGCCGCGTCATGTGCCTACTTCCCAGTGGCTCGCTGTCTCCTCTAAGTCTTGCAAAAATCGTCTCTCCAGATCCAACAGCCACCGGCACCTATCCGGAAATCAGACATGACCCATACCTATTCCTACCGAACGCGCCGCGGAACATTCCGCATCGTCCACCAGGACAACGAATGGGAACTCATGTTCCATGACGAGGAACTCGGCAGCTACGACGAGCCGGAGGACGCAGCCCAGGAGCTTGCCGCCGGCCAATCAGCTTGGCCCTCGTTCGGTGACCCGTCCTCACTCGGCATCCCGGACGACCTGTCTTTCTGGGATGAAGAGAGTTGAACGTTTCTTTTTGATAACTGCGAGCCGAACGCCCGCGCAGCAAGGCAGATCTTCACAGTGTGCAATTCAAGCGGGTTCGCTTGACTGACCACGTCGGAGATCCGCCCAGCGGGGCGCGGTTTTTTTAATGAAGGAGGTCGTGCACGGCACTGAACCGGAAGCTTAAGTTCGCACCGTGCATACATTCACTTTCGCAACATGGCTTACAGTTTCTCGTGCGCTGCCGCCTCCATCTCCTCAACCAGCAATCCGGTTTCTTAGGCGCGCGGGTTAGAGAGTGGGCCCAAAATCCGGTAGGCAACAGGAGTAAGGAACAGAGTGAACACGGTGGCAAACCCAAGGCCACCAACGATCACCCAGCCAAGCGCAAGCCGAGCCTCGGCGCCGGCCCCGTGGGCAAATATCAGCGGTAATGCTCCGAGAACGGAGGCTGTCATCGTCATCATGACCGGCCTCAACCGAACCGTGGAGGCCTCGCGGATTGCCGTATCGACGCTGGCTCCTTCGTCGCGCCGTTGATTGGCGAACTCGACGATCAGAATACCATTCTTGGCCATGATGCCGACGAGCAGCACGAGACCGATCTGGCTATAGACGTTCATCGTACCGCCAGACAGTGCGATCGCCAGCGCTGCCGCTGCCATACCGAACGGCACGGTGAACAGAATAACGAGCGCACTGACCAGACTCTCGAACTGCGCGGCCAGCACAAGAAATACAATCAGGAGTGCAATTCCAAATACGAATGCCGTATTCTGCGTTGTTTCCGTCAGGGTCCTGGCCTCGCCGAGCAGCAGGATCGACATATTGCTGTCGATGACTTCGGAAGCGACGCCGCGCATCACGTCGATTGCATCGCCCAGAATCATACCCTCGTCGAGCTGAACCGAGATCGGCACAGACCTTTGACGATCTTCGCGACCCAAACTCGGTGCGATGGCCACCTCTTGCATGGTGACGAGCGACGACAGCGAGATAAAGCGACCATCACCAGCCTTAACGAAGAGGTTGCCGAGATCGGTGGGATCGTTGATTGGCCGGCCGCCTGCCTTCACCTGCACTTCAACGATCTCGTCCTTGATGAAAAGATCAGCGGCCTTCTGATAATCGATCATCGCGTTGATCAGGCTCGTGATCGTCTCGATCGGCACTCCGAGTTTTGTCGCCGCCTCACGATTGATCCGGACCGAAAGCTGAGGCTGCGTCGTATCGTAGTCGGCACGAGCACTTCTGAAGCCTGATGTTGCTGAAAGCTGGCTGACCAACCTCTGAGCCGTATCAGCGAGACGGTCGTAGTCCGGACCAGCGATTGCGAAGCGCAATCCCTGTCCGCCGCCCCGCACCCCGAGACTATTGGCCGACCTGAGAGTCACCGATACGCCGGGAATTCCCTGAAGCTTATTCTGCAGTTCCGCCTGGATCTGCTGTTGCGATCTCGACCGTTCGCCCCATGGCGCCAGTGCGGCCACCACGGTTGCGCGGTTCGACGCTTGGCCGCCAACTGTCGTCAGGACGCCAGTCACTTCGCCCGTATCGGTGTAGGGCTTCAACGCGGTTTCGACCTGTTCCGTCAATCTCGACATGTAGTCGAGGTTCACGCCCTGCTGCGCCGTCATGGCGATTTGCAGAACGCCACGATCCTCGCTTGGGGTAATCTCATTCGGCAACAGTTTGTAAGCGGACCACCCAGCTGCAGCAAAGCCAAGACAGAGCAGTACAACGAGCCAGCGCGCACGCAAGCAGGTGTCCAGGCACCGGGCGTACAGGCCACCAAGCGTATTGCTCATGCGCAGAAACAAACCGGGATGACCTTCCGGCGCTTCCACCTGATGTTTGCTACCGAGCTTTGCCGCAAGCATCGGGCAGACCGTGAGTGCGACGATGGAAGATATCGACACGGAGAACGCCAGCACGAAGCCGAACTCCGAGAAGAGATTTCCGACCACACCCGGCATGAACGAAATCGGCACGAATACAGCCACGAGCGTGGCCGTCGTCGCCAGAACAGCGAAGATAATCTCGCGCGTACCGATCACGGCGGCCGCACGCGGGCCGACGCCCATGGCTCGATGTCGTGCAATATTCTCGACGACGATAATGGCATCGTCGACGACGAGACCGGTGGCAATCACCAGCGCCAGCAGGGTGAGAATGTTGATAGAGAATCCCGCTGCCCATACCGCGGCGAGAGTTCCAATGAGCGAAACCGGAATGGCAAATGCTGGGGCAATCGTCTCGCGCACCGAACCGAGAAACGCATAGATGATGCCGATGACGATCACCGTCGATAGAACGAGCGTGAGCACGACTTCGCGGATAGACTCGCGAATGAAGATGGCGTCGTCCGATGTTACGGCGATCGTCACATCTTGCGGTAGTGTCTGCTTCAGCTCGTTAATCGCGGCTTGGACACCATCTGAAATTGCGATCGTATTGGCCTTCGCCTGACGAATGATCTCGACACCAATGGCCGTCTTACCATCAAGTCTTGTGTAGGCCGTCGCATCCTGGAAGGCCCACCGCACAAACGCCACGTCGCCGACCTTCGTCTGCGCATTGATTTCCAGTCCCGCAACATCGGCAGGGGTGGCTATTGGCGCCTCAGCCCTGACGATGAGCTGCTGCGTCGCATTTTCGAGAGCGCCAGAGGGCGTGTTGACCGACGCCTTACCTATCGCTGTGATAAGGTCACCGAGACTGAGACCACGTGCCGCCAAGCCCACCTGGGAAACACGCACCTCGATTGTTTTTGCGCGCAGTCCATAGGAGTTGGCTGCGGCGACGCCCTCAACCGCGGCCAGCCTGTCCTCGATCACGTTGTTGACGAGGTCCGTGAGCTCGCTCTCCGACAGCTTATCTGAAGCGACGGCCATGCGAATGATGGGCGAAGCATCGGCGTCAGCTTTCACCACGCGCGGTTCGCTATCCATATCGTTGGGGAGCTGATTGGTGATACTCGCGACGGCATCGCGCACATCCATGGCGGCCGTCTGGAGATCCGTAGCGGTCGAGAACTCAACGGCAACGCGGCTGGACCCATAAGAGGAATTCGACGAAATGCCCGTCACACCCTGCACACGGGAGACTGCGCTTTCAATGATCGCCGTAATCTGCGCATCCATGCTTTCTGGAGTCGCACCCGGATAGCTGGTGCGAATGCTGACGACTGGCCGATCGACATCCGGTAATTCACGGATCTCGATGGACTGAACGGCGGCAATGCCCGCGATGATGACGAGGAGATTCAGGACGACGGCCAAAATCGGTCGACGGACGAATACGCCGACCCAGCCACCGTCGTCGCCTCCCTTGCGGATAGGCATGGATTGATTGCTAGCGCTCATGGAACATCAACCCTGCAGCTGTTTCACGGCTTGTCCTGCACGCAGCAGGCCGCCACCTTCGTGAATGACCTTCTCCCCAGCTTTCAACGGCGCATCGATGAAGACGCGATCTCCGTTTCGAGCCAGAATGGCGACATTGACGCGCTCGATCGTGTTGTCCTGCTTGAGACGCCAGACAAAGGCACCGTCCCTGTCCCACTGAATAGCGAGCCCAGGCACAACGGGCACCTCGTTACCCGCCAGCGTCACGGACACGGAGAATGTCGAGCCGGGGATCAGGGACAAGTCTGGATTGGGAATCTCGCCGCGAACAGTCAGCGTCCGCGTAACAGGATCGATGCGCGTGTCGACGGCTTGCACTTTGCCGTTGTAAATCTCTCCCGGCCGCGCAGCCAAACTCGCACGCATGGGCATGCCGATCCGGATCGAAGGTGCCGCGGCCTCTGGGACCGTGAACTCGATAATGATCGTGGACCGGTCATCAAGCGCTGCGACCGGGTTACCGACAGCGAGATAGTCGCCGGTCTGCAAGCTGGTCAGTCCCATGATGCCTGCAAACGGCGCCTTGATCGTCATGCGATCAAGATCCTCGCGCGCCCGGCGAAGAGCAGCATCAGCTACCTTCAGCGCCGTATCGGCCTCAGCGCGCGTCACGCGAGAGACCGCGTTTTCGTTGAGCTGCTTGTATCGCTCCACCGCATCCGCCGCCTGGGCGCGCTGTGCTTCGGCGGTTTCGACTGCAATAGACTCGGGCTCGGCATTCAATTTCACCAGCTTCTGTCCGGCTTCAACTTTCTGTCCGCCCTCGAACAGGACGTCCGAGATCACGCCGGCAACGCGTGTCGTCAGCGTCACCTGTTGCCGTGCACGCCCCGATCCGACAGCCGCTACCCGCTCGTTGATACTCTCGACCCTGACATCGATAGTAGTGACGATTGGTGTTGTGTCGCCGCCTCCACGTCGCCGCTGCGCTTCCGCCGGCGAGATCAGTACAGCGCCTATAAGGGTGAGAAATGTCAGCCCTGCTGTGATCGCAGCCGTGCAGGTGAGACCATTGTTGCGGTTCATATTACCCCCCGAAGTTCCGACGGCCCTGATCTTGGATGCCGAGCGTCGATGTGTTCTGGATCAACGCTGCCGGCCCAAGATTTCCGTCGCGAGGAGATGCCTAGTTCCAATATTCGGCATCACGACGGCGTCAATAGCATGCACAGACTACGGCTTGTGGACGGTTGTGGTCGGGTAAAACGAATGGTGCGAAGGCATCCATCGCATTGCCGCCGCAGACTACTGGCTCCGTGGCCTCGCATGTCGGAACTATTAGCTCCCATGAGCTATTCCAACCTGCCAACCTCCAAGAGATCGAGGTTCACATGACACGCTCGGAGAAGGACAAGATGCTGGCCGGGGAGCTCTATGATGCCAGCGCTCCGGAACTCCAATCCGAGGTGGCGGCGACACGCAGGTGGCTCGCCCGCTACAATAGCTCACTCGGCATGTCGACCACCGAGCGACGCGCTCTTCTGCTGGAACGTCTCGGCGCGGTCGGTGAGGGCGCGGTGATCCTACCGCCGTTTCATTGCGACTACGGCTACAACATCCAGATCGGAGCGGGTGTATTTCTGAATTTCAATTGCGTCATCCTCGATGTGACGGCGATCACCGTCGGCGATCGTACTCAGATCGGACCGGGCGTGCAGATCCTTGCGGCCGACCACCCGCGCGATCCAAAAGCACGGGCGTCTGGTTTGGAGTATGGGCGCCCGATCCGGATCGGGCATAACGTCTGGATCGGCGGCGGTGCAATCATTCTGCCGGGTGTCTCTATAGGCAACGACGCGCTGATCGGCGCAGGCAGCGTCGTGACCCGCGACGTTCCCCCCGGCGCCACCGCCTTCGGCAACCCGGCACGCCTGCAGAACCGACGGTAACACTCATAGAGAATGCGCGCGGCCGCGGCGACCACGCCAACGACATTCAGTCAGCGAATTTTGGATTGTTGAGACATAACAGACCTCACTCCCGTGTGTGCACGGGGTGTTTTCGAGATCCGCAGACTGTGAGCTAAGTCATTGATTTAAATGGTGCCCAGGGGAGGAATTGAACCACCGACACTGCGATTTTCAGTCGCATGCTCTACCAACTGAGCTACCTGGGCATCGCCTGCGGTGGCCATCAGCGACCGCAAGGCTCGGGCGTTATAGTGGCTTGCCTCTCGGCTGTCCAGGGCCATCACCACCTTGTGGGCCTGCTTCGTCACCGTCTTCATCGTCATCCCCGCCCTGGACCGGGATGGCATAGGCGCCGCGCAGCCAACGCGACAAATCAATGTCCGCACAACGGCTTGAACAGAACGGCGCGAAGGCTTGCTCTGTCGGCCCCTGGCAGATGGGGCAGCGTCCGCGCGGACGGCTCTCCTTGTTGTCAGTCTGACTCATTGTGAGAGGTGCACCTCCCTGACTATGAACCGGCAACGTCTGCTGAGCGGGCCCATGAGAAATGGACGGGGTAGCCCTCTGAGAGAAGCAGACCCGTCGTCTCGGCCAGCGGCAGCCCCACAACGTTGGTGTAGGAGCCGATGATCTTCTGTACGAAGCAACCAGCAAGGCCCTGGATTGCATAGCCGCCAGCCTTACCCTGCCACT
>JAEYYQ010000225.1 GCA_023428365.1 Pseudomonadota bacterium
TTGCCAAATCGCCTCCGTCCAAGGACGGGATGGATACAACAGAGCGGAGTCGCGCAATGGTTGATGAGGTCGATCGCCGGCAGGTGATCGTCGGTTCGGGTGGGGCCCTCGCGGCCGCGCTGATGGCAGGCGGACTGGGATGGCCCGCGAAGGCTGCCACGGGCGTGACGCTGGGGACGGCGGCACCGTTTTCGTTCGATGCCTTGAAGGAGCGTGCGCGCGCTCTGGCGAAGCAATCCTATAGCCCGCCACCGCGGCCAGCTCCGGAGATCGTCGAGAAGATCGACTATCAGGCGCATGGGCTTCTGCGCTTCAAGCCGGAGTATGCGTTGTTCGCCGAGGGGCCTGGACAGTTCCCGGTCACGTTCTTCCATCTCGGGCACTACTTCCCCAAGAGCATCCGCATGCACGTTGTCGCCAATGGCGAAGCGCGCGAAGTCGTCTATCGGCCCGAGTACTTCGAGATGCCGGATGACTCGGTCGCGCGCAAGCTGCCGGAGACCGCGGGCTTCGCCGGGTTTCGCTTTCAGGAGAGCCGCTTCGGTCATCCCGGCCGCCTGACCGGGACGCTGGATTGGAAGAAAAACGACTGGGTCGCGTTTCTTGGCGCCTCCTATTTCCGCGCCATCGGCGACGAGTACCAGTATGGTATCTCGGCGCGTGGCGTTGCGGTGGACCCGGCGGTAGCCGGTGTGGTCGAGGACTTCCCCGATTTCACCCACTTCTATATCGAGACGCCGAAGGACGGATCGAGCGAGGTCACGGTGTGCGCGCTGCTCGACGGCGCCAGCATGACAGGCGCGTTCCGTTTCGTGATGCGCCGCGAGCGTGCGGTGACAATGGACATCGAATCCGAAATCCATCTGCGCCGCGACGTGATCCGGCTCGGCATCGCGCCGCTGACGTCGATGTATTGGTATTCGGAGAAGACGAAGCCGCATGCCATCGACTGGCGTCCGGAAGTGCATGATTCCGACGGCCTTTTCATGTGGACAGGCGCTGGCGAGCGCGTCTGGCGGCCACTCAACAATCCATCGCGGACGATCACCTCCGCCTTCGGCGACGACAATCCGCGTGGCTTCGGCCTGATGCAGCGCGATCGCAACTTCGATCACTATCAGGACGGTGTCGCCTACGAGCGCCGTCCGAGCCTCTGGATCGAGCCGGTCGGAAATTGGGGCAAGGGCACCGTTCAGCTGATCGAAATCCCGACCGACGACGAAATCCACGACAACATCGTCGCCGCCTGGGTGCCGGCTGAACCCGCGACTGCGGGCAAGACCTTGGCGTTCAACTACAAGCTCCATTGGCAGGCCGCGGAGCCGAACCCGGCGCCACTGGCCAAGACGGTTGCGATCCGTATCGGCCGAGGTGGTGAACCCGGCAAGCCGCGACCGGCGGGCGTGCGCAAGTTCATCGTCGAGTTCTTCGGTGGTGATCTGGCGAAGCTGCCCACGGGTACCATGCCCGAGGCCGTGCTGACGGTATCGCGCGGAGAGACGTCGCACGTCTTCACCGAAGCCGTGCCGAACGAGGTGCCCGGCCATTGGCGGGCGCAGTTCGACTTGGCTGCCGAAGGCTCAGATCCGGTCGAAATCCGCCTGTTCCTGCGGCTGGACGGAAAACCGCTGTCCGAGACGATGCTCTATCAGCATCATCCGTTCTGACAGGCTCCCTGATCACGCGGGCGGCGTTTGGCATTTGCCGCCCGAGCACCTAACTTCGGGGTCAACGCAACGTCGAACGCGAGGTGCCCATGAGCTGGCTTCCTGATCAGGATCCGATCCCCGGCGACAAGCGATCCTGTGACGCCATTGAGCATGTCATCGTGCCGCGTGCGCGTGACCTCGGCAACTTCGAGGTGCGCCGCGCGCTGCCGTCCGCCAAGAAGCAGATGATCGGTCCTTTCATCTTCTTTGATCAGATGGGGCCGGCTGAGTTTCTGCTGACAAACGGCATCGACGTGCGCCCACATCCGCATATCGGGCTCGCCACAGTTACTTACCTGTTCGAAGGCGAGGTTTATCACCGCGACAGTCTTGGCACGTCCATGGCGATCCGACCGGGCGCGCTGAACCTGATGAGCGCTGGGCGCGGCATCGTCCATTCGGAGCGCGAGACGGCGGAAGCCAAGCAGAAGCCGCGTAGTCTGTTCGGCATTCAGGCGTGGGCGGCATTGCCCGCGTCGCACGAGGAGACCGCGCCCACCTTCGAACATCACGCTGCGGAGAAACTTCCGCGCATCGAAGGTGAAGGCAAGCGCGTAAGGATCATCATGGGGCAGCTGTACGGCCAGCGCTCGCCGGTCCAGTTTCCGCATGAGAGCTTCTATGCCGAGGCGGTGCTGGCGCCTGGCGCGATCCTGCCACTCGATCCGGATTACGATGAGCGCGCGGTTTATATCGCCAGCGGTGAGATCGACATCGCCGGAGACAAGTTCGAGGCCGGACGGTTGCTGGTGTTCAAGCCGGGAGACCGGATTTCGATCCTGGCGCTGTCGAACGCACGACTGATGCTGCTCGGCGGCGAACCGATGGACGGCCCGCGGCACATCTGGTGGAACTTTGTGTCTTCCAGCAAGGACCGCATCGAAGCCGCCAAGGCCGACTGGAAGGAAAAGCGCTTCGCCCTGGTGCCCGGCGACGAGAAGGAATTCATTCCGTTGCCGGATCGGTGAAATTTACGTGTTCGCAATGATAGAGAGGCAGACCAGCACGTACAAACCGAACCAAACAATGGACCCGTAGATAAAGATATCCGCCAGGATTAAAATCCTCGCGTGCTTCGCGTGAATCCAGCGAGATATAGCACGAAGTCTAATCCATTGCTTTCGCAGCAGGAGCTTTCCACTTATCCGGTTGTTTTGGCTCCAGGTGACGTTGAGCAAAATTATTTGGCCAATAACGAGAAGGCCTATTCCAACCACGGCACCGAACATGCCCGTGAGTAATGCGAGTTTGTATTCCGTTTTTGGATTGGTAGTAATTGCATTCAAGCAAGCTATTGCTGTCGCCCCGTGCAGAAGTAGAATGTACTTGAGGCCTTCTTGGGCCAATTGAAGGGAAAATTTCTGCGTAGTTTGCAGTCGATCGTTCCAAAAAGCGTACCATTTTTCCAAGTCGGCACGCGCGCTACGTACCCAAGAAACATAGAAATCATGGTATTTATGGGCCTTCTCAATATCGGTCGTCCAATCATAGTCAGGGGGGAGTTTTCCAGAATTTAGCGCGGTTTCAAACTGCTCGATTGTTTGGCTAACTTGGCTGATGTGGAATTCCACGTCTGAGCCCGCCTTGGCATCCTTGAGAATTGGATTCCATAGGTATTTAACTTCGGCCAACAGACTTAATTCCGGCGGAGGTGGCGGACGCGGGCCCATCTCTCATACTCTAGCGGCAGCTCCGGTCGCCACCTCAGTCCCGATGCCCTCCTGGCCCCATTCGGTCCAGGAACCGTCGTACAATCCCGAGCCAGGATGGCCGAGGAGCGCCAGCGCTAAGCTGACAATCGAGGCGGTGACGCCCGAGCCGCACGTGGTGACGACAGGTTTGCTCGGGTCAACGCCGGCGGCCTCGAAGGCCTTGTGCAATTCGGCGGGCGACTTGAATGTGCCGTCGGCGTTGAGCAGCGTGGCGTAGTGCACGTTGCGTGCGCCGGGCATGTGACCGCTGCGCAGGCCCTGACGTGGCTCCTTTTCGGCGCCCGAAAAACGTCCTGGGCCGCGGGCGTCGGCGATCTGTGCACCACCTGATGCCACCAGCCGCTTCATGTCTTCCAGGTCCCGCACCAATCCCGCGTTGAAGCGCGGCGTGAAATGACGCTCCGTGCGCGGCGCAGTCGCTTCCGACGTGACCGGGCGGCCTTCAGCTTTCCACTTAGGCAATCCGCCGTTGAGGATCACGACATCCTCGTGACCCATCACGCGGAACATCCACCAGACACGTGCGGCCGAGAACATGCCGACCGTGTCGTAGACCACTACGCGCATGCCGTCGCCGATGCCCATCTTCTTCATGCGGCTGGCAAAATCGACGGTCGATGGAAGCATATGCGGCAGCGAGGACGACTTGTCTGAAATGCCGTCGATGTCGAAGAAAATCGCACCCGGAATGTGCTCGGCGTCATACTCGGCGCGCGGATCGCGCTTCGCCGTCGGCAGGTGCCAGGACCCGTCGAGCACTACCAGGTCAGGGGCGTCCAGGCGCGCGGCGAGCCAGTCGGTTTCGACGAGATAAGAGCCGGGCATCCCTGTTTTCCTCTCCGTCTTATTTCGTTGTTGTTTTGCTTAGGCAAACGCGACGCGAATGCGCCTGTTGAGCTTGCCTTTTTTCTCGATGCGGCTGACGACGACCTTGCCGATTTCGGCTGTCGAGCGAACGTGGGTGCCGCCACACGGCTGCATATCGACCGAGCCATCTTCGCCGATCAGAACCAGTCGCACCTTGCCCGATCCCTTGGGCGGCTGAACACTCATGGTGCGCACGAGCTGCGGATTGGCCTCCAGTTCCTCATCCGTAATCCAGCGCTCGCTGACCGGATGGTTGGCTTCGACCAACTTGTTCAGCGCTTCAGTGAGTTGATCCTTGTCGACGGCATCGGCGTCCTCGATGTCAAAATCGAGCCGGCCCTCGTCTGCCCCGATCTGGCCACCGGTCACAGGGAATTTCACGAGCGAACACAGCAGATGCAGCGCCGTGTGCATGCGCATGTGCTTATGGCGGGTCTCCCAATCGAGGGCCGCCTGGACAGTGGTGCCCGCGATCGGCAGACCGGCATTCTCGGCCGGGACGTGAATAATCGTGCACTTGTCGCCGTCGTAGACGGTCGTTGCGATCGGGCAGGGGGTGCCATCGACATCCAGCGTGCCGCTGTCTCCGGGCTGTCCGCCGGCTGAGGCGTAAAACACCGTGCGATCCAGGATGATGCCACCCCGCTCAGTTACAGCCAGCACCGTCGCTGTGCAGTCCCGCTGATAAGCGTCGGTACGATAAAGCTGATCGGTTGCTGGCATCGCTGAAAACCTTGTTAGGGATCGGCAAACACGGGAGGTATGTCGCTGCGCTGATCTATCAGCCATGTCGGCAGCGGCAGGTTCTTGCTACGCAGGAAATCCGGATTGAAGAGCTTGGATTGGTAGCGCGTGCCGTAGTCGCATAGAATGGTCACGATGGTGTGTCCAGGCCCCAATTCGCGCGCCAGCCGCATAGCACCCGCGACATTGACGCCGGACGAGGCGCCGAGGCACAGCCCCTCCTCCTGCAAAAGCTGGAATACGATGGCAACGGCCTCAGCATCCTCAATGCGATAGGCATGATCGACCTTAACATCCTCCAGGTTCTTGGTGATGCGACCCTGGCC
>JAEYYQ010000348.1 GCA_023428365.1 Pseudomonadota bacterium
GGCCAAAATAGCCCGGAGTTCAGCGCGAGGGGGACGCAGGGCAGGTTCAAGCCATCGTAGAGAAGGGCCAAGCCTGATTTATAGTCCGGCGGAGCGCCTGGAGCCCGGCGGGTGCCTTCCGGAAAAAGCAGGATTTCGCGTCCATCGGCGGCACGTTCGCGCGCTTCGCGCAGCATCTCGCGTAAGGCGGATGGGCCGGTTTCCCGACGGATCGGGATCATGCCGAACTTGCGCGAGAACCAGCCATAGAACGGGATGCGCATCAGCTCCGCCTTCATGACCAGGGCGGGATCGCGGAACAGGGGGATCAGCCCGAAGGTATCCCACGCCGACTGATGCTTCGCCGCGACGAGAACTGGACCGGGCGGCAGATTTTCCAGCCCGCGAACCTCAAGACGCGTGCCCACAATAACCTTCAGCCACCAGAGACTTGCCTGTGCGTGCGCCTTGAGCCCCATCATCGCCCAGCGGCGCGGTCCGAACAGCAGCGGACTGCCGACCAACAGGAACACGGCGGCGTTCAAGTAGAAGACAACCGCGAAGAGCAGGGAGCGCAGCAGCAACATGTGACGATCCTCAAGAACGCCCGGGCTGTTGCGGCGTCGATGCGATTTTCGACTCGATGGCACGCGCGAACCGGACCAGCGTGAAGCGGACCGCGGAGGGTAGAAACTTGACGTATTCCGCTGCAAGCACTCGAATTGTCCCGGGGCTGGTCCACCAGGCACGACCATCGCGATGGCCGGAAGCCACTGCGAATGGAATGAGCCTCACGTTGGGCATGACGCGGCCAAACTCGGCAAGACTGCGTGGCACATGATAATCTGATGTGACGACGATGATGCTCGTGAAGCCATGGGCATCGACCCAGGCGCGTGCTTCTTCGGCGTTTCCAATCGTGTCGCGTGCTTCATAACCAAGGTCCACACAACAATCGAACTGGCGTCGATCGAGCGTCGTCAGGCGGCGCAACTCATCTTCCGTTGCCTGCGGATTGACACCTGAAACAAGCAGCCGGCGGCCCTGACCGTCGGCGAGCAACTTTGCGGCGACCTGGATTCGTTGCTGCGTTCCTGTCAGGGCAACGATGCCGTCGGCCTTGAGCCGGGAGGCACCGGCATCCTGCTTGACGGCATCGACGAATAGGAAAAAGCCGACAGCGAGAAGCGCCATAAGCACGGCAACAGCGGTAAACGACAGCCGCCAGACGCGCCAAGCGGACCGTGCAGGCAAGTTCTGGGTGTCTGTCGACTCGTGTTTCACCAGTTTCTGTTTCTGTCTCAGTCCACAAGCAGGACAGCTGCCATATCATTCACAGCCAACAACGTCACTGCCATGAGACGTATTAAACGTGGAACGGTACGCGCGGGTTACAAAGTAAAGTTCGCTGCACTGCGAAACGGGTGGTTATCCCAATGCTTTGGTCAGCACAGCCCTCAGACCAAGCTACTGACGGGCGTGCAGGATGCGATACACGCCGAAGCGCGATGTGAGCATGCACAGGCCTGCAATCACAGCAACGACGAAGCCCAGGAGAACATAGCCGGCTGTATCGAGCGAGCCGGTTCCGACGAGACGGCGCATCTCGGCGAGAGTGACGGTTCCGCCGCCAAGCAACACCATCACGGGCGGCATGAGGAAGAAGACGCCCATCGCCGATATAGCACCGACTAGGCCGGCGCGGATCCCGAGCGACAGGAAGTGGCGCTCGAACTCGCGTGCGATGAAGCGGTCGGTCGCGCCAACGAAATGCAGCACCTCGACGATTTCGCGGTTGGACGCCATTGCGCTGCGCGTTGCCGAGACGATGATGGCCGTGGTTGCCGAGGCGACGAGAACCAGGAAGGCGAGGCCACCGAGCGCAAACGAACGCGTTACGGTGCGAATTTGCTGCTGCCAATGACGGTGGTCGTCGAGCGTCACGCCCTTGAATTGCTTAGCAAGTCCAGCTCGCATGGTTTCAAGATCCGGCGGTTGGAAACGATCCAGCTCCAGAGCTACCAGACGCGGCACCGGCAAGGAGCTGAGGGTTTCCGATTGTCCAAGCCAGGGTTCCAGGAGAGCCGCCGATTCTGAAACACTGAGCGCACGCGCACCACGGATACCGGGTTGTTGGACCAGGTAGGCCACGACCTCAGCCGCGGCCCTGTCGGAATCGGGCTTATCGATTGTCTCGACCTGCACCGTGACTTCGCTGGCAATATCGCGCAGCCATGCGGAAGCTGACTGGTTCATCATGTAAACTGCGCCGGCCGTAAGGCAGGCGAAGAAGCACATGATCGAGACAACCAATGTTAGCGACCGGCCTGTGACCGAACCGGGAGGAACGATCGGGGTGTTGACCGGCTCCTTCTTCGCAACGGCCGGACGCGTCGGCGCCGCAAGATCGGGGCGGTAGGTTTGTGTCGGCGGCGCAGTGTCGTAGTCGTAGTCGGGTCCGGCGCGCGGCGGGCCGGTCACGGGGTCCGCATAGGTATCGTAGCCATACTCGTTGTCGCGAGCATGTTGCGGCGAATGCCTGAGCGGTGGCCTGTCATAGGATCCTGACATGACCCTCGTGCAGCTCCAGACGCGGCGCCTTGAACTGCCGCATCAATTGATGATCGTGGGTCGCGATGACGACCGACGTGCCAAGCCGGTTCAGTTCGATGAACAGACGCAGCAGGCGGCGTGCCATCTGCGGGTCGACGTTACCTGTCGGCTCGTCGGCAAGCAGGAGTTCCGGTTTGCCGATGACAGCGCGGGCGATGGCGGCGCGCTGTTTTTCACCGCCCGACAGGACCGACGGAAACGCGTGCATGCGTTCGCCGAGCCCGACCCACTGCAGGAGATCTGTTACGTCTTCCTTGTATTCGGAGATGCGCTTGCCGACTACGCGCAGCGGCAAGGCGACGTTTTCCCAGGTTGTCAGGTGGTCGAGAAGGCGGAAGTCCTGGAAAACAATGCCAATGCGGCGACGCAATTGAGCACGGCGTGCCGGGGTCACACGTCCGACATCCTGATCGAAAATATGGAGCTGGCCGCGGCTTGGCGTCAGCGACAGGAACAACATGCGCAGCAACGAGCTTTTGCCCGCGCCGGACGGTCCGGTCAGAAAGTGGAATGAACCGGGTTTGAGATGAAAGTTCACCTCGCGCAGGACCTCCGGTCCGCGCCCGTATCTCAATCCGACATTTTGCAGACGTATCACTGCCCGCCTCGAAGCTCCCTCGACTCCCCTTATGCGGGAAGTGCGGAATACGATCAATCGCAGGATTGTGGCGGGCTCGTGTGCTGGGGACAACGTTGAGGGCATACGTCGCGGAACAGATTGATCTCGGCGGAACTTACCGTCACGCTTCTTTGCCATCCTAAGCCGTGCGACGACGTTCTCGACCCCCGCTTGCTTGCGCCGAGGGTGTCGATCAGTCGATATGTTAGGTTGCGTTTCGTTGAATTGGTTCGACAGGAGGCTCGATGAGCCACAGCAATAATGACGATGGCCACGTTGAGGTCGTGTTCTCTCCGGAGCAGATTGCCGACCGGATTGACGCGATCGCCAAGCGCATCGCGGCTGCCGGGCTCGAGCGTCTCCTGGTGGTTGCCATTCTCAAAGGCAGCTTCGTGTTTGCATCGGACCTGATCCGGGCCCTGCATCGCGCCGGGGTGAGCCCGGAAGTCGATTTCATCTCCCTGTCGAGCTATCGTAAGAGCACGAAATCATCGGGCGTTGTCGAAATCCTGCGCGACATCGAAATGGAGGTCGACGGTCGCAACGTCCTGCTTGTCGACGATATTCTCGAGTCCGGCCGCACCTTGGCGTTCGCTAAGGATCTCGTCAGTGCCCGCGGTGCTCAGCGGGTCATGACCTGCGTACTGCTGGATAAGCCGGTCGAGCGTGCAGTCCGGGTCACGGCTGATTTTGCCGCATTCGAATGCCCTGATGTGTTCGTGGTGGGCTATGGAATGGATCTGGCGCATCGCTATCGCGAGCTGCCGTTCGTGGGACAACTCGTGAAGCCGTGAAATCGGGGCTGATAGCCGGAGGGTTCGAATATGGCGCGCATCCTGCTTGCAGACGATGATCCCGCAGCTTTGACCTTGGTCGGCCGCGCCCTGTCGGCGGAGGGGCATCAAGTTGTCAGCTGTTCCGATGGGCACGAGGCGCTGCAGCATCTTTCGTCGGCTGCCGATTCGTTCGATCTGCTGGTCAGCGACGTCGAGATGCCGGGAATGGATGGCATTGAGCTGGCACAACAGGCCGTCGCAATGGCCCCACGTTTGCGCATCCTGCTGATGTCGGGCTTCGCCGGAGGAAGCGACAGGATTACATCTTTGAAGCTTCCATCGGCTGGTTTCGTCAGCAAGCCGCTGTCGCTTGATCAGATCCGGAGCGCCGTACGCAAGGCGCTCGCCTAGGTATCAGGAAACCTTCCGGATCTGGGTTCGTATCCGCATGCGTTCGCGGTGCAGCGTATAGAGGCCGGCGCCGATAAGTACTGCGATCCCGAGAAATGTAATGCTGTCGGGGATTTCGCCGAAGACAAGGTATCCGCCGATGACCGCGAACAGCAGGATCGTGTAGCGGAATGGCGCGACGACGGCGATTTCGCCCGTGCGCAACGCCACGATGATCGCATAATTGCCGATAAACACGCCGACGCCCGACATGAGCATGAGGAACAGCAACTCGTTCGAGGGCATGACCCAGGTCTCGAACGGCATCAATACCAGTCCCCCAACCGAGACGGCGATCGCCGTAAATAGCGACAGCAGCAAAACAGGAAATCGGACGCCCATATGACGGGTGATCAGATCTCGTGCGGTGACGGAGAGAACCGAGGCGAGAACGAATAGTGCGGCCCAGTCGAAAGCGCTGCTGCCGGGCCGGATGATGATGACGACGCCGAGCATCCCCACGAGCAGCGCCATCCATCGCCGCCAACCGACGGCCTCTCCCAGAAACAGGGCAGCGCCGGCTGTCAGGGCCAGCGGCGTGAACTGCGCAATGGCGCTGACTTCGGCAAACGGCAAACGAACGACGGCGAGGAAGAAGAAGAGGTTCGCGCCAATGTCTCCGAGGCAGCGGAGGATCATGAGTGGGGAGACGGCTTTCCAGGCGCTTTTCAGAGCACCAGTGAACGCGGCGACCGCAGCGATCATGATGGCGGCGGAGAAGCCACGCAGGAAAAGCAATTCGCCGATGGGGAGGTCTCTGCCTGCATACTTGACGATCAGGTCCGAAACCACGAACGCGGCCATGGAGATGACCATCGCCAGGATGCCGCGCACATTATCGCTTCCGGTCGGAGCCGGATTGGGAAGCAACGGCATAGGAGCGGGATCAGCCTCCGAGACGAACGCGGCCTTGTCTGAATTCCCGGCCGCTTGACGTCACTATCACACCGCCCATTGCCATGGGAAAGGCTTTGACAGCAGATCCCGCCCGCGAATTTCAAATGGCTCAGCTCGCTGCGGCGAACGTTTGCTCACTGCGTCTGTGCGTGCCGATCGCCGCAATGTCGAACGGCGTCGTCTGGTAGAGCTGATTGATCCAGTTGCCGAACATCAGGTGCGCGTGACTGCGCCAGCGGTTCATCGGTGGACGCTTGGGATCGTCGTCGGGGAAGTAGTTGCACGGAACCTTGATCGGCTTGCGGGCTGCGACGTC
>JAEYYQ010000385.1 GCA_023428365.1 Pseudomonadota bacterium
AGCCCGATCAGGTCCTTCCGCCAGCTTGCGCGTGTGGCGAGCAGCACTTGCCCGCCAAGCTGATCTGCGGCTTCGAACAGCGTTACCTTGTGGCCGCGCTCAGCGGAGACGCGTGCCGCTTCCAGACCGGCAGGGCCACCACCGACGATCACGACTTTACGCCCCGGTTGTTCGGACAAAGGAATAGTCTGTGGAAGGATCGGCTCGCGGCCCGTCGCGGGATTGTGCAAACAGTGTGGGCGATACTGCGACTGACAGTGAGTGGCGCCGACACATGGCCGGATACGATCTTCCTGTCCCGCCTCCAGCTTGGCCACGATATTGGGATCGGCGATGTGGGCGCGGGTCATCGCCACCATGTCGAGCAATCCCTCACGGATCGCATAACGCGCGGTCGCGACGTCCGAGACGCGCGCGGCGTGGAACACGGGCAGCTTCACTTCGCCTTTGAATTCGCCAACACGCTGCAACCACGGTGCAATCGGCGAAGCCATGCCTGGCATGTTGTCGACCGCAAGGCCGACCTCGGTATCCATACGGCCATAGATGGCATTGAAGAAGTCGAGCGTGCCTGACTGCTGGAAGATCCGAGCGATCTCGACGCATTCGTCGAACGACAACCCACCTTCCGTTTTGCCTTCATCAACGACATAGCGCAGGCCGATCAGGAAATTATCGCCTGCACGACGGCGCATCTCCTCGAATACCATGAGTGGGAAACGACAACGGTTTTCCAGCGAGCCGCCAAATCGGTCGGCGCGCTTATTGGTGCGCGGCGACAGAAATTGTCCGATCAGATGGCCGCCGGCTAGAGTTTCGATGCCGTCGAGGCCACCCTCCTTGCAGCGCAGAGCTCCGGCGCCATAAGCCTTCACCACACGATCGATATCGTGCTCGTCCATTTCCTTGGGAAAGCTGCGATGTAGCGTTTCGCGAATAGGAGACGGCGCGATCGTCGGCAGCCAGTTGGAGGCATACGGCTCGCCGCGCCGGCCGAGATGCGTGATCTGGCACATCAGCGCCGCGCCATGCTTGTGAACACGCGCGGAGAACTGCTGCAGGTGAGGAATGACGGCGTCCACGCCGACATTGAGCTGCCGGAAGATGTTCGGTGAATCGGGGGCCACGTTCGATGATCCGCCGAACATGGTGAGGCCAATACCGCCTCGCGCTTTGCCCTCGTGATAGAGTTGATAGCGCTCGGTCGGCATGCCGCCTTCTTCCAGCCCACAGGCGTGACTGGTGCTCATGATCCGATTTTTCAGCCTGAGATGCTTGATCTGCAATGGCTGAAGCAGCGGATCTTTTGATGCGGACGCACCGGGCGCGGAATTGAGAGCGACCATGATTGTCTACTCGCTTTTGCTTGGCGTGGGCTGGCTTGCGAAATCAGATAGAATGAACTGCGTCGTCAGGCCGGCATCGACGATGAGGGTCTGACCGGTGATCATGCGGGCGCGATCGCTCGCCAGATAGCAGACGGCATCAGCGATATCCTGAGGCTCTGCGATGCGTCCCAGAGGGTGGCGCGCAACGGCATCGTTGAGAATGTCACCCGGGGAGCGATGAGGATTTGCCGCTGCCAGGGACTTTTGCAGCAATTCCGTACGTACATACCCCGGAGCCACGGCATTCACCCGAACCCGCGAAGGTGCAACATCGACAGCCAACGCGCGTGTAAGTGAGGAGAGCGCCGACTTGGCCACGATGTAGGCGATCCGGTTGGCTGTTGCTGTCACTGCCCAGATCGACGAGATGAAGACGATGTTGCCCTGCTGCTTGATCAAATGCGGCAAAGCGGCCTGCGCGATAAAGAATGGCCCTCGCAGGTTTATCGCGAGGCACTGATCCCAATCGTTCGGCTTTGTTTCCAATGCGGAGCCGCGAAAAGCACGCCCGGCACAGCACACCAGCATGTCGAGACGACCATAGCGGTCTGTGATCCCATCGACGGTGGCCTTGATCGCATCGACGTTCTCAATGTCGAGTTGGAATGCGTCGATCGCGAGATTTTCGGATGCGGCAACTCCGGCGCATGAGGCAACGCTCGCCGCCGTTGAACCACACGTGATGACAGTCGCGCCGTTTTGCGCCAGAAGCTTGGCGATTGCGAACCCAATACCGCGCGTTCCGCCAGCCACGAAGGCAACTTTGCCCGCAAACTCCGACGTGGAGGTCATGACAATTCCCTCCACCGATAGCATGCCACCAGATGTCCATCGCCGGCCGCTTCCAGCGGTGGATGCTCCGTCGTGCAGATATCGGCCTTATACGGACAGCGGGACGCGTATCGGCAACCTGTGTCCGAAGGCGGAGCGATGGTTTCGACCACTTGCCCGCCCAGTTCGTCATCCAAAGTGCCGAGCAACGCGCGCGTATAGGGATGTCGCGAGGCGGTGAAGACCTGCTCGGTCTCTCCGATTTCGACCAGCTTCCCGAAGTACATCACACCGACGCGGTCGCAAAGGTAACGCGCGACATGCAGATCATGAGTGATGAAGACGATCGAAAGCCCGAGGGTTTCGCGAAGATCCTTCAGCAGATTGAGGATCTGTGCGCGCACGGAAACGTCGAGTTTGGAAACTGCCTCGTCGGCAACGAGCAGGCTCGGCGACATGGTCAGTGCCCGGCCTATTGCCACACGCTGCAACTGCCCGCCCGACAGTTCATGCGGGAAGCGGTTCCTCAAACTCGGCGAAAGACCGACACGCCGAAGCGTATCGTCCACGCGCTGAGGGACTTCCGAAGATGAGCAAATCTTATGGAGCCGCAGCGGGATCGCCAGCGCCTCCGCTACCGTATGGCGCGGATTAAACGATGCTAACGGATCCTGGAACACCATTTGCAGATCGCGCCGGAACGGCTTCAGCGCTCTCTCTCCAAGACGGGCGAGATCAGCGCCGCGAAACATGATGCGGCCTTCACTTGGCTCGTAGAGACGCAACAGCGCCTTCGCCAGAGTCGTCTTGCCGCTCCCCGATTCACCGACAAGCCCGATGACTTCGCCGCGTGTCACATCAAGCGTTACGTCGTCGACTGCGCGGAATTTGCGTTGTCCGCCAGCCTCTGGTGTTCGCGCCGTAAAGGCGACTGAAAGGTTTTCAAGGCGCAGGAGAACTTGGTGCTGGTCCATCATGCGGGCTCCGCCAGATAGCAGCGCACGGTGTGCGGGCCATCGCCGAATACAGGTGGCTCCTGCTCACGGCAGCGTGGCATGGCATGTGCACAGCGCGGCGCGAAGAGGCAGCCGGGCGGCGGCGCGGCGAGATTGGGAAGATCGCCCGCGATTTCCTTCAAACGCGCCACCTTGTGTTTGAGCGCAAGGGCAGTCGCGATCAGGCCCTGCGTGTAGGGATGGCGCGGCGCGTTGAAAATCTCGCTGGTTGGACCGACTTCGACGATCTGGCCCGCGTACATCACGGCGATGCGGTCGCACAGAGCGGCAGCGATGGCCATGTCGTGCGTAATGAAAATGATCGCAGAATTGATCCGGCTTTGCAGCTTGCGGAACAGGGCCAGGATCTGCCGCTCGACGATGTTGTCCAGGTTGGTCGTAGGCGCGTCGGCGACGATGAGATCAGGCTCCAACGACAGGACCATCGCGATCAGAATGCGCTGCGCCATGCCGCCGCTGAGTTGGTGTGGATAGAGCTTCAGGACGCGTTCAGGCTGAGGAATGCCGACGGCTAGCAGGGATTCGCGGACAGCTTTCTGCCATCCGGTATCGTTGCCAGTGCGGCGGCGGAATATTTCTCGAAGGTGCCAGTCGATGCGCTTGGCTGGATTGAACGCACCGACGGGGTTCTGAAAAATCATAGCCAGCCGCTTACCGCGTAGCGTCTGAAACTCGTCATCAGAAAGGTCGAGCAGTTCTTTTTCGTTGAAATTCAACCTGTCGCTGCTGACCTCGGCATTCTCTGGCAGCAGCCGCAAGATCGACATTCCGGTGACGGTCTTGCCGGACCCGGATTCTCCGATGAGGCCGAGAACCTCGGCGGGCGCAACCGTGAGATCGACGCCGCGCACCACCTCGATCGATCTGCCGCGCAGCTGAAAACGCGTGCGGAGATTGTGCACTTCGAGCAATGGCTGCTTATCGTTTTGTGGACTCATTGATCAGCCCTCTGGCGCAGTCGCGGATCCATCAGGTCGCGAAGTCCATCGCCGAATAGATTGAGCCCCAGCAATGCGAATGAGATGGCAACTCCGGTCAGTGTCAGCACCCATGGACCACGCTGAAAATATTCGCGACCGTCAGCCATGATCACGCCGAGGGACGGCGTCGGTGGCTGCACACCGACACCGAGGAAACTCAATCCAGCCTCGATGATGATCCCGAAGGCGATGCCGATCGTGGCCTGAACGATCAGCGGAGCCGCGATGTTGGGCAGAATTTCCCGCAACAGAATTCGCGGCGTCGACTGCGCCATCAACCGGGCCGCTTGCACGTACGGCTCTTCCCGCACGAGCAGCGTCATATTGCGCGCCAGCCTGGCGAAGATCGGGAAGTAAATGAGAGCGATGGCCAGCGCCACGTTCATCGTGCCGAAGCCCAGCACAACCATCAAAAACAGCGCGAGCACAAATGCCGGAAATGCGAACAGCAGATCAGCGAACCGCATGAAGAGGAGGTCGGTGTACCCGCCTTTGTATGCGGCAGTCATTCCGACCGCCGTGCCTATCGCAGCAGCCAGAGCCACACCCGTTGCGCTGACGATGAGTGAAATGCGCGCGCCATAGAGCACGCGGGTCAGCACGTCCCGACCGAAGGAGTCGGTGCCGAATGGATGCGCCCATGAGGGAGGTGTGAGAATATTCAGAAAATCCGCCTCGTTCGGCCCATAGGGCATCAGGAGTGGGCCTATCGTAACCGCGAGGAGCACAAACAGCGTGATCGATGCGCCGATCAGCGCGGTCGCATTCCCAAGGAGCGCGTGAACATGGCGCATGGCGTTGACTCCGGCGAACGCGCTCATGGCGACCTCCGAGGATCAAGTGCCGCGCATATAAGGTCCACGATAAGATTGACCAGCATGACGATCGCCAGGAACACCACGGTCGTTGCCATTACCGTGGGATAATCGCGGGCGAATGCGGCATCCACGGCCAACGATCCGAGGCCCTGAATGCCGAAGATGCGTTCGATCACGACGACGCCGCCAAGCAAGTAGCGGATTTGCAGACCGATCACCGTAACGTAAGGGATCAGCGCATTTCGGAAGATGAAATGGCGAAACACGAACGGCGTGCTGAAGCCGAACGAACGCGCGGCCAGAACATATTAC
>JAEYYQ010000576.1 GCA_023428365.1 Pseudomonadota bacterium
CCGCTGAGGCGCAAAGCCCGTCGTACGTCGGCACATGGGCGTCCAATCCGCTGCAATGCGTGCTCGATCAGAGCATGCCCGCCGCGCCGCTGATCCTGAAGGCCAAACGCTACGACCAGCACGAGGCGCATTGCGATTTCACGTCCGTGAAGAAGATCGCCGGCAACGCCTGGCGGGCGCGGGCCCGCTGCAGCGTCGAAGGCGACCGCTCGCGCTCGGTGATGACCATGGCGGTCAAGGGCAACATGCTGACTATCCGCGATGGCGGCGTCGCGCGTACACTGATGCGCTGCTGATGTGAGACGCAGCGTTCACCCACGAGCCGGGAGATGGCCAAGCGCAGTGCAGGCATTCTCGTTTACCGGCTGACCGGCGCCGCGCCGGAGGTGTTTCTCGTGCACCCCGGCGGGCCCTATTGGGTGAGGAAGGACGACGGCGCCTGGACCATCCCCAAGGGCGAGATCGGCGAGGGGGAGGAACCGCTGGCCGCTGCGCAGCGGGAGTTTCAGGAGGAAACCGGATTTCGGATCACCGGTGACTTCCGCGAATTGGGCGGGTTTCGCCAACCGAGCGGCAAGACGGTTTTCGCTTGGGCCATCGCGGGGAATGTTATCCCCGAGGACGTCACCAGCACTACATTCAGTATGGAATGGCCGCCGCGATCAGGCCAAATGCGGGAGTTTCCCGAGGTGGATCGCGCAGGGTGGTTCACCCGCGCCGACGCCGAGCGGAAGATCCTGAAAGGTCAGGCGCCGATGCTGGAGGTGTTGTGGCGGATGCAGGGTTGGAGCTAATTGCGCGTGAAGGTGCCGAGGCCGTCCGCGTCCAGATATTCGATCGTCAGGGACTTCGCCGTTGCGCCATCCATCGCGAAGGTCACGCGTGATATCGAGCCGGGCGTCTCATTCTCGCTGGCGGGGGTGACGGTGAACTCATCTCCCGACCAATGGCGGAGTGGCAGTTCGATGGTCTTGGGGCCGATGCGGAGAACGAGGCCGGAGGTGGAATTGGAGATCGTGAGCGGTCCGTAATAGGCGTTGGCAAAAGTGCCAGTGTAGACGGCGGCATCTTTCGCGGGTGCAGGATTGGCCGGAGACGATTTGCCCACCAGTTCGCCCGTCGGCGCCATTATCGCGTCCATCGCCTTGGCATACGGCGGGAACCAATCGCGGGTCACCTTGCCGAACTGGACGAGATCGCTGAATTCGGCGGCCAGCGCTTCGGGCACACCGGTTGGCGATGCGTTGGTCAGAACGATGATGCCGACATTGGCCTGAGGCAGAATGCGGAATGCGGTGCCGGCTCCAAGCGCGAAGGCGCCGGAATGGCTAAGTTCAGTTCTGCCCGACGGCGTGACATTGACGTTGAAGCCGAAGCCATAGAGGCCCGGCCGCGCATCGGCCGCAAACGATGGAGATGAGATGACCTGAGCCGTGATGGCTGGCAGCAGCGCCTTAGCCTCGACCACCTGCTTATCCGCGAACTGGCCGTTCTGCATGACCATGGCCATCCATTTCGCGAGATCATTGGCGGACGAACTAACGCCACCCGCGGGCGACTGCGCATCCGGTTGACGCTGAAAACGCGTCTCGTATGCGTTGCCAACTTTCACGTGCGGAGAGGCGCGGTTTGGACGGGCCATATAATCGGCAAATCGGGAACTGGTCGAGGACATGCCCAGAGGCGCGTAGATTGTTTCTTCCGCGAGAGTGGCCCAGTCTTTACCGGAGGCGACCGCTACCGCTTCCGCCGCTGCGGTGAGACCGAAGTTGGTGTAGGCATAGGTGTCGCGGAAACTGGCAAGCGGCAGCAATTTCAGGCGTTGCAACACCTGCCGCCGATCATAGCCAAGATCTTCGAGGTGGTCGCCGGCATGGTCGGGAAGTCCGGATCGGTGCGCGAACATATCGCCGACCGTGACGTGCTGCGTCACATACGGATCGCTAAGGGTAAACCACGGCAGGTGTTTCGTAATCGGAGTGTTCCAGGCGATGACGCCCTGGCCCACCTGATGAGCGACGACGGTTGCGCTGAGGGATTTCGAAACCGAGGCAATCTGGAAAACCGTATCTGCATCAATCGCGGCTGTTTTGCTCGATTTACGCAGACCAAAGCCTTTCGCATAAACAGTTTTGCCGTCGCGAACCACGGCAACCGCCATGCCGGGGATGCCGGAGCGTTTCAGAAGTGCCTGCGCGAGTTCGTCGATCTGCGAGACGGCTTTTTCAATTTGGCCCGCGGGAATTGCAACGCCGGGAGTTTGCGGTGGAGATAATTCGTTGGCAGATACATTTTGTAGTGACAGCGCACACAGCATGAGCAATGCGGCAGCAGACGCGCGGCTTAAGGAGGTTACCTTCGATATCGTGGCGCTGATCGTGAGTGAAGTCGGCACGGCGCTAATGCTCCTGAGTGCATTTGTCTGCCAGAAACGTCTCAGTTCTAATCGGGTCAACGCATGCGGGGATTATTCCCGTACAGTTCGTTAAATTTGGCGCGAAGAGTTTACTCGGCTAAAACCGGACGCAAGACATGAGCCATTCACGAGCAAAAAATGCCTGACCTAAGCCTTATACAACCCGGCATGATCGGCACTTCGACGCTGACAGTTGCGCCAGATTACACCGCGCCACGTGTCGGATCGGGCCGCATCGTCGTATTGGCGACGCCGGTGATGATCAACGTTATCGAAGCGGCGGCGCTGGCTGCCATGGAGCATCTGCTACCGGAGGGACACCACAGCCTCGGCATCCATCTGGATGTTCGTCATTTTGCGGCGACGCCAGTAGGGCTCACGGTGACTGCGACAGCTGAGGTGACGGCTATTGAAGGGCGCACCATCACATTCCGCGTCGAAGCCCGCGACGATTGCGAGGCGATTGGCGATGGCACTCATCAGCGCGTCGTCGTCAATGTCGACCGCTTTGACCAGCGGGTGCAACGTAAGTTGAATGGTGCAGCGTAGCGCGAGCATCTGCAACCCGTTGTTGCAGCAAAATTCCATCCGCCAGCGTACTTCTAAAGGAGCGGCCAGCTCTCTACATGTCGATGGTCCCACGGGGCGCGTCTTACAGGAGAGATTTCACATGTCGATGCTTAAGAAGGGTTTGTCCGGCGAACCAGTCAAGCGGTTGCAAGCGAAATTGGGTGTCCCCGCAGATGGCGAATTCGGTCCCAAGACCGACACAGCCCTGAAGGAGTGGCAGAAGAAAAATAACCTCGCGGCCGACGGCATTGCCGGTCCGGATACTTTTATGACGATGGGCCTTTACGAGTTGATCCTGCTGAAGCAAGGCACCAAAGGGTCAGCCGTTAAATCGCTTCAGGAGAAGCTCGGCGTCACGGCTGACGGCCAGTACGGAGCGGGAACGGCCAAGGCGGTTACCGAGTATCAAAAGGCGAATGGTCTCAAGGCGGACGGTGTCGCGGGGCCTGCGACGTTGGCACAGATGAAGCTGTTCAAGGAAATCACGCCTGAGACCGTGAAGATGTCTCAGGTTCCGGCGGGCAGTGCCGCTGCGCCGGCGGCAGCCGGGCAACCGGCGATGGCTACGGCAGACGCCTCGGCGAGCGGCGGCAGTATTTGGGATACGATCAAGGGTATCTTCAAATAGGTCTGCATCCCGCGAGGGCAGCCGGCGCATTTTGGGATGTGTCGGCGCCTCGCGGCTTAGCTCTGAAACACATCATTCCATTCGGAATGCTTTTGCCATTGCGCCTTCACGAAGGGGCACAGCGCGAAAATCTTGTAATCGCCAGCCCGCGCATCGGCGACCAGCCGTTCTACCAATTTGACGCCTACGCCCTGTCCACGGAATGCGCCGGGCACTTCTGTGTGATCGGCAATGATCAGCTTCGGGCTGGACCGGCTATAGGTGAGTTCGGCTTCGGTATCGATCCCCGCGGCGCGCGCAACGTAGCGTCCGCGTGTCGGCTGGTCTTCGCGCGTGATGGTGATTTCGGCCATGCCTCTTCGCTCCTATCGCTCCGTTCGCGTTATGTTACATCATCCGCCGGCTTCGTGCTGCTTTTGCAGTTCAGCATCTTTCGTGACTGCGCGCTGCAGGGCAGGGCGCTCTGCGAGCCGTGCGAGATAGGCGGTAAACTCGCTGCGCTTGGGAAGTAGGTTGAACATGGTGCCCCAACGCAACCCCGAACCGATGATAACGTCAGCTGCGGTGAATTGTTCGCCCATCAGGTAGGGATTGGCATTCGCCGCAGCCTTGGCGAGAATCTCAACGACGCTATCGTAATCTCCCGAACCGAGAGCCCCGGGCGGCGGCGCTTCCTTGCGGGGGAACGCCTTGTCCATGATGGCCGGTTCAACGCAGCTTGGGCCGAAGAAAAGCCATTTCAGATAGACGCCGCGCTGTGGGTTGCCGACCGGAATGTTCAGTCGTGCGTGAGGAAATTCGTCGGCCAGATACGTGCAGATCGCGGCCGCTTCGGAAATGACGGTGTCCCCGTGTTTCAGGACGGGCACCTTGCCCAAGGGATTGATGGCGAGATATTCGGGCGTATGTCCTTCGCCCTTTTTCAGGTCGAGCAGATGCAGGTCGAAGGGTTCGCCAATCTCTTCCAGCATCCAGTGGACGATCGCCGAACGCGACGGCGCAGCGTGGTACAGGGTCAACGATGCCATGGCAGTCTCCCGTGAACGGTCTCGTGCAGGTCTAACGCCCGATTGTGCCGTTCGTATGCAGACCGCGTACGCGCCACTTTGGATGGCTGCTGCCCGCTAAACGCGCCCCTTCCATGGCACCAGTGTTCGCTCCAGCCAGCGCATGATGAGTTCGAAGACGTAGGCGACGAAGCCGATGGCGAAGATGCCAAGGATCACCACGTCGGTGCGCAGGAAGTTCGAGGCGTTGTAGACCATCTTCCCGAGCCCGGCGTCGGCGGCCACCATCTCCGCGGCCACCAGAGTGGTCCAGCCGACGCCCATGCCGATGCGCAGTCCCACCAGGATTTCAGGCATCGCGCCGGGGAGGATGACATGCCGCACGACCTGCGCGCGGGTCGCGCCCATCGAAAGGGCGGCTTGAATCTGCTCCTGGCTTACCGAGCGCACTCCGGCCCGAGCTGATAGAGCGACCGGAGCGAAGATGGCCAGAAACAGCAGCATGATTTTGGCCTGCTCACCGATGCCGAACCAGATGATCATCAGCGGCAGGTAAGCCAGTGGCGGCAGTGGACGATAGAACTCGACCGGAGGGTCGAAGATACCGCGTGCGATCCGCGATACGCCCATTGCTATCCCGACGGGAATACCGATCAGCACCGCCAGCAAGAAGGCAGAGAACACCCGGTACATGCTCCACAGAAAGTGGACCCAGAGAGTGTGGTTGTCGAGATCGCCTGCGACCGCCTGGCGGAATGCTATCCAGATGTCCTCCGGTTTCGGTAGAAACATCGGTTTCACCCATTGCATGTGCGTGGCGAACCACCACACACCCAGCATCACGGCGATGCTGACAATGCTGAGACCCATGCTTGAACCTTCGCCAAGCACACGGTAACGGCTCGTGCGCGGGCTGCCTGTGGCTTTTGCCTTGGCGGGCTCGCGTTCGATCTCGGTGACCTCGGTCATCGCTTCAACTCCTGCCTTTGGGCACGAACCTATACGGCGGTGGTTGCTGACTCGCGACGCTGGATCTCGCTCAGCACTTCCTCGCGCAGCCTGATGAACTCAGGACTCGATTTGACTGCGCGCGCATCTCGCGTTTCGATGTAGCGGTGACAGAAATCGAGATCATAAATTTTCTCGATCTTGCCTGGTCGCGGCGTCATCACGATCAGCCGAGTGGCAAGAAAGATTGCCTCCTCGACGGAATGGGTGATGAAGAAGATCATCTTTCCGGTGCGATGCCACACCTCCAGGATCAGCTCCTGGACCTGCTCACGGGTCAGCGCATCGAGCGCGCCCAGAGGCTCGTCCATGAGGAGAACTTCCGGGTCGGAGGCGAGCGCACGAGCGATGCCGACGCGCTGTTGCATGCCGCCCGATAATTCGTAGATCATCTTGGTTTCGAACTCGCGCAGGCCCACCAGAGCGAGCTTCTCGCGCGCCACGACATAGCGCTCATCGCGCGATAGTCCGCGCATCTTGAGTCCGAAAGCGACATTGTCGATGACGCTGAGCCATGGCATCAGCGCATGCCGCTGGAACACGACGCCACGGTCTGCGCCCGGCCCTACGACAGGCGCTCCGTCGAGCAGGATTTCACCGTCCGACGGCCCGAGGAACCCGGCGATAACGGACAACAACGTGGTCT
>JAEYYQ010000439.1 GCA_023428365.1 Pseudomonadota bacterium
CAGACACGCTCTACCGCATACACGGGAATCCGGATGAGCGAACCATCGGTCACGCCGTCTCCAGCGGCTGCGTTCGCTTACTGCCTCAGGATATCATACACCTCTATAATGGGGTGCGCAGCGGATCAAAGCTGTTGGTTATTTAGAAGCGTCGGCCTGCGCCTCGATTTCCGATAACAAAGCACCCCAAATGATGGGGTCGATGTCCAACAGCGCCGAATGCAACCGCTCTTCCGCGCTGTGTTGACATAGCGAAGCATCGTTCTCTCGCTGCCAAGCGATTTCTAACTTACTTGTTTCGGGGTGGGACTACGAGAATATCAACGTCGAGCGAGCGCAGAACTTCTTCCGTGACGCTGCCAAGAAGCGTTTTGATCAATCCCGTCCTGCTGTGCGTTCCCATTACCAACAAATCGGAACCCATCTCCGTGACGAACTTCGAAATAACCTCCTTTGGTCTCCCTTCATCGACTCGGACATCCCATCCCGCCCCATGAAAATTGTTTGAGTCTAGGAATGCCGCCAACATCTCCTCAACGTGTTGCTGTCCTTCTGCATCGTAATGGTCACTCGTGGCGCTCACCGAATCCGAACTGTACATTTTTCCCTTCGCCAGGACCGAGAACGCATGAAGAAGCGTGGCATTGCCATGACTGGCCAAACCCAGTGAAAGGGCGACTCGAAGCGCGTTAACTGAAGGATCGGAAATTTCAATCGGTACCAAAACGCTCTTATAACTTTGCTGCGCTTCATTATTTACCATCAGCACCGGGACTTCAGTTTTCCGGATAACGCGCTCGATCGTGGTCCCGACAAACATGTCGAGCAGGAGTTGTTTGCGATGGGCACCCATCACAATGAGGTCTGCATTAACGGATTCAGCTGCGCGCACTATGCCGTCAAAGGGGTCACCCTCGACCACCATCGGATGTGCAACGATGTTGCGAAGCTCCCAAATACCGTCGATTTGCTCTTGGAGAACTCGTTCGGCCTCTCGCCTTTCGGCGACAACCATCGCTCTTGGCAAGTCGTCATCTACGACGTGCACGATATGCAGTTGAGAATCACCTTGAGCTAGGAGGCCGGCTTGCCGGAGTGCACGGGTGGATCGGGTGGAGAAGTCGGTTGCCGCAATAATCTGCATGAACGCCTTCCAATGTGCCTTGCACTGAAACTATAGAGGAGGAACCGACAGAATTTCCTGCTGCAGTAATTGCGGGATGGCAATATTGCGTTCAAAAACCAGCTCGATCACGGTTTAGGGAACATCATCGGGTCGTGTGATGCCGCCCTCATTTTCTAAGCGGCCAATTTGCCTTGTATCCAATCGTGTGAAATTCAATCTAACACCCGCCCCGAACCCGTCGCCTTCAGGAATGATGACGACACCAAAGGTTTCGAGCGCGGCAACAAAAGCTTCAGCGTGTGGTTGGGAAAGCCAAGCGGAGCCATTCGCTTCTAAAATCTGAATCGTCTGAAGAGAAACTCCAGATGCAGCCGCCAACTCCGCATGGCTGATCCCGGCCAACAGACGCCCTGCGGCGAGCACGCGTCCAGTTAACTTCTCAGTCATAATGGTTCAATCCTAGCGACCATTAATAGAGCCTTGCTCATCCGCCTATAATACTACTTCCAATTCATCGGAAAGCCAATTCATCTTGTTGGACTCCCTCAGGCTGACTCAGCCATGCGGAAGGAATCACATCCTGATGCAGTAAGCGAATGCAGCCAGTGGATAGTGTTTGGCGATTGTCGGCTCGCCCGGAGTTGGCACGCCGTGCTGATCGCCTATAACTGGATATGTCAGTCACCGGAGATTCGAGCCAGGGAATCGCATTCCCGTCTTGGTCCGAAGTGCAGCTGTCCTTCTTGGATCAGACCCATCTCGGGGAGGTCGCAAACAATGGTTTATCGAGGAAATGGACCGGCAGGCATGTATTGGGCTGCTCTAGCAAAGCAGCCTACGCGACTAAGGTCCACTAACCTGCCGCCTTATTGAGTGTATCACTGCAGAGGCCTATTGCATCATCGAGCGTGCGGGTGCCCGCATATAGAGACACGGCAAACACGCGCATGCCGATCAGTGTCGCTCGCGGGGGTCGCCGCTGGTGGACCTGCACAGGATTCCGCTCACTAATCATCTCGTGTCGAGGCGTCTGCATGGGAAGGATGATCTGGAGAAGAGCGATGTTTACTTCCTGAGTACACCGGATCGAGACGCAAGAAAGAAAGTGTCGGCCGCTGTGATCTCCATCAAAGTGTTATCGGCTTCGGACGGTAGGGTTGATTAACTGACGGCGATGTTTAAAGTGTTTCGCATCTCACAGAATAATCATCGTATACTAGGGGAAGCGCGTATCGCAGTTGTGAGCTCTTTCGGGATTTCTGCATTGCGTTTAGCGTATCTGATCGGACCTGCGCGTTGGAGAATTCCGACGTCATCATGTACGATAACAGGAATTTCGCGTACCCGCCGAACTAGCGCCGATGTTCCCTCATTCAATCCACCAGAACAGATGGACTTGGTATGGTTGCGACATTGACCGGTAACGAGCGTCAGCTCGCGCTATTTGTTTCCATCTTCGTCGCACTAGCCGGTGTTACGATGGCCGCAGCGGGTGGCCAGGATCTCATGGGGACGCAGGGCTTCATTGTCCTGCTGTTCGGGCTCGTCTGCACACTAGCCATCATTCGCGGCTTCTTCGAGCCCGAACCCGGCATCGAACGCTTGTTGCAGTACTACGATGAGCCGACCAAGGCTGGCATCGTGCTAGCAATGGCATGGGCGGTGGTCGGCATGTTCTTCGGCGTGTGGGCGGCTGCGCTGCTCGCCTGGCCGGAGCTGACCTTCGTCGACGAAGCCTGGGCGAGCTTCGGACGCATCAGACCGGTGCACACGAGCGGCGTCATCTTCGGCTTCGGCGGCAACGCGCTCATCGCGACCTCTTTTCACGTTTTGCAACGTACGGCGCGGGCGCGATTGCCGGACCACTTCAGCCCCTGGTTCGTACTACTCGGCTACAACCTGTTCTGCATTCTGGCGGCCAGCGGCTACCTGATGGGTATTACCCAATCCAAGGAATACGCCGAGCCGGAATGGTACGCCGACATCTGGCTGGTCGTTGTCTGGGTGGTCTATTTCCTCATTTATATCCGCACGCTCCAGCGTCGGAAAGAGCCGCACATCTACGTCGCCAATTGGTACTACATGGCATTCATTCTGGTTGTTGCGGTGCTGCACACCGTCAACAATCTTGCCGTGCCAGTGTCATGGGGCCAGGCCAAAAGCTATTCGCTGTTCTCAGGCGTTCAGGATGCGATGACGCAATGGTGGTACGGTCACAATGCCGTCGCCTTCTTCCTCACCGCCGGCTTTCTCGGGATGATGTACTATTATCTGCCCAAGCGCGCCGGGCGACCGATCTTTTCCTACAGGCTCTCTATCATCAGCTTCTGGGGCATTACATTCACGTATATGTGGGCGGGTTCGCACCATCTCCATTACACGGCGCTGCCGCACTGGGTGCAGACGTTGGGCATGACCTTTTCGGTCGTGTTGCTCGTGCCCTCCTGGGCATCTGCCGGCAACGCGTTGGCCACGCTGAACGGCGCGTGGCACAAGGTGCGCGACGACGCCACGCTACGCTTCATGATGGTGGCAGCTGTTTTCTACGGGCTTTCGACCTTCGAGGGCTCGTTCATGGCAATCCGCGCTGTGAACTCGCTTTCCCATTATACCGACTGGACGGTCGGCCACGTCCATGCGGGCGCTCTCGGCTGGGTAGCGATGATCACCTTCGGCTCGTTCTACGCCCTTGTTCCCTGGATGTGGAAGCAGGAAAGGATGTATTCGCCGAAGCTGGTGGAAGTTCACTTCTGGTTCGCGCTGGCCGGTACCATCATCTACGTCTTCGCGATGTGGAACTCGGGCATCATCCAGGGGCTGATGTGGCGGACCTATAACGATAGCGGCACGCTCGCCTACTCCTTCATCGACAGCCTCGTGAAGATGCATCCCTACTACATCGCACGCACGGTCGGCGGTCTTTGCTTCCTCATCGGCGCGATCGTCTGCGCCTACAACATCGCCATGACCATCCGTATGGCGCGCTTGCGCGAGCGCTCCAACGCGCCGGACACGGATGTTCCCGCGATGCGGCCAGTTAGCGTCGCGCTCCACCCGGGGGAATGAGCAATGCCCAACTTCCATCGGAGACTGGAACGCAACGCGATCGGATTCGTGCTCGCCATCATCGGCGTCGCATCGATCGGCGGCATGGTCGAGATCGCCCCGCTGTTCACCATCCAGGAGACGGTCGAAGAAGCGCCGGACATGCGTGTCTACACGCCTCTGGAGCTTGCCGGCCGCAACATCTACATCCGCGAAGGCTGCTATGCTTGCCACAGTCAGATGATCCGCACCCTGCGTGACGAGATAGAGCGTTACGGGCCATACTCTCTGGCCGTGGAGTCTCGATATGATCATCCCATGCTGTGGGGGTCGAAGCGGACCGGTCCGGATCTTGCGCGCATCGGCGGCAAGTACTCGGATGCTTGGCATGTTGCCCATCTCATCAATCCGCGCGACGTCGTGCCAGAATCGGTCATGCCTCGCTACGGCTGGCTTCAGCGCAATGCCGCGAAGATTGACGATCTTGATCGACACCTGGCGGCACAACGCGCCGTTGGCGTGCCTTATACCGACGAGATGATCGCCAACGCGATCGCCGACGCCTACGGACAGGCCAATCCCGATAGCGTCAGTGCAAGCGGCGTCACACAACGCTACGGCAAGGCAACCAATGTGCGCGTTTTTGATGGTGACTCACGCCGGCTGACGGAGATGGACGCGCTTGTTGCCTATCTCCAGGTTCTCGGCCGTCTCACCGATGCAGCACATAGGCAGACGGCTACTGCGGAGAAATGAAGCCATGGATTTCGATCATCAATCGATCGTGGCGTTCGCCAAGAGCTGGGGGCTTTTCTATTTCATCGCGTTGTCCATCGGCGTTCTAGTCTACGTCTTTTGGCCATCGAACCGAAAGCGTTTCGACCGGGCCAAGCACAGCATCCTCGATAAGGACGACCGACCTGGGGACATGAACGATGGGACATGAAACGCGCGATCCCGTCACCGGTCGGATGACGACCGGGCACGAGTGGAACGGCATCGAAGAGTTGGACACGCCCGTACCACGCGTCGTCCTGTTTTTCCTTGCCGCAACGATCCTGTTTTCAATTGTCTACTGGGTGCTGATGCCCGCTTGGCCGTTGGGCTGGACCTACACCAAGGGTTTGCTCGGCGTGGATCAGCGGGAGACCGTTACAAAACAGGTCGAGGATGCATCTCGCGCCCGGGCCATCTGGACGGATCGGATTGGCTCAAGCGAGTTCAGTGTGATCGTCGCCGACCCTGTCCTGATGCGCCACGTACGCGAGACAGGACGTACGCTCTTCATCGACAACTGTGCGGTGTGCCATGGCGTGAATGGGACCGGCGGACCTGGCTATCCTAATCTGGCTGCCAAAGTGTGGCTGTGGGGCGGTGAACCTGAAACTCTCGCTGAGACCATACGCGTCGGGATCAACTCCGCACATCCGCAGACACGCATCTCCCAGATGATGGCGTTCGGACGTGATGGCATCCTCGATCTCAACGCGATCCAAAACGTGGCGGCGTATGTCCGCTCTCTCTCCAGCCAGGATATATCCGACGAAAACCGGGCGCGAACTAATGCAGGGAAAGAAATTTACACCGCCAATTGCGCCTCCTGTCACGGAGAAGACGGGACTGGCAGCCGCGATGTCGGAGCACCAAGCCTGACCGACAAGCATTGGATCTACGGCGGCGATGCCCAGTCAGTCTTGACGTCTATCTTA
>JAEYYQ010000476.1 GCA_023428365.1 Pseudomonadota bacterium
TTCATCTGGCTCCGGCGTTGCCATTCGGCTGGATCGATTTTCCCCCGTCGGTCAACCGTCTCATCGGCCTGCATTGGCTCGGGCGCGTTCTCTATCCGGATCACTTCAAGGATGACCTGCGGCCGATCGCGACATCGTTCTATCGAGAGTTCTATCATGTCGATGTGAGCGCCCAGGAGATGGACAAGATCCTCGCCGAATGACACCGACCTCATCGCATGTAGCGCGTGGCTTATCGATCTCGGCAGCAATCCTGCTGTGCTCCATTGTGGCCGCATTCGCCTTTGGCCGATTTCCGGTAGGCATTCTTGACCTGCTGCAATCCGCATTCGCCAAACTGACCGGAACGCCGTCATCCCTACCGCCGGCGATCGAGACCGTCATCTGGCAGGTGCGCGGTCCTCGCATTCTCGCCGCTGTGCTTGTCGGAAGCGCGCTGGCCGCGGCGGGAGCGGCCTTTCAAGGTCTGTTCCGCAATCCGTTGGTGTCCCCTGACATTCTCGGTGCATCGTCCGGCGCTGCTCTAGGCGCGGTGATCGGCATCTACTTTTCACTCGGCATTCTGGGCATCCAGGCGCTGGCGTTCTCCGGAGGACTGGCCGCTGTTGCCGCCGTCTATCTGATCGGCTCGTCGTTACGAGGCGGGGACACGGTCCTCGTGCTTGTGCTAACGGGTGTCGTCGTCGGCGCACTGCTGGGAGCCGGAGTCGGCCTGCTGAAGTACCTCGCCGACCCGTACAATCAATTGCCGGCGATGACGTTCTGGTTGCTTGGCAGTCTGGCGGCAACAACGCCGGCCGATTTGTTTCCCCTGTTGGGGCCGGTGCTTGCCGGTATCCTTCTTCTCTACGCGTTGCGATGGCGGATGAATGCGATGTCATTGCCCGAGGAAGAGGCCCGCACGCTCGGCCTTCCGACCGGCCCATTGCGTATAGCTATTGTCGCGGCCGCGACATTGATCACCGCCGCAAGCGTTTCAGCGGCAGGCGTCATCGGATGGGTAGGACTGGTTGTTCCGCATCTGGCCCGCTTCCTTGTGGGGCCGAGCTTTCCGATTCTGTTGCCAACATCCGCCATTCTCGGAGGAGGCTATCTGCTGCTGATCGATACCGTGGCCAGAACCGCAGCTCCGGTAGAAATTCCGCTCGGTATTCTGACTGCTGTCATTGGCACGCCGTTCTTCATCGCGTTGTTGCGGAATGCGGCCCGGAGTTGGTCGTGAAGCTTGAAACCAGAAAACTGAGCTACGGCTATCGCAATCTGATTGTAGGGCGCGACCTGGATTTCCACGTCGCTGCTGGCGAGGTGGTCGCGCTGCTTGGTCCCAACGGCGGTGGCAAGACAACACTGCTGAAAACACTGCTCGGTCTGCTTTCTCCGCTGGCGGGCGAGATATTGATCGACGATCGCCCACTTCAGACGCTTTCGACGCGTGAAAGGGCGCAACTTGTTGCCTATGTCCCGCAAGTCCACGCCGGAACATTTGCCTTCGCCGTCGAGGATATCGTGCTGATGGGCCGCAGCGCTCATGGCAATGTCTTCACACCTCCCTCACAGCGGGACCGCGATGCAGCACATCATGCGCTTGACCGGCTGGAGCTCCTGCATCTCAGCCAGCGCCCCTACACGATGATCTCGGGTGGCGAACGTCAGCTTGTTCTGATCGCACGCGCCCTCGCGCAGCAGCCGCGCTTTATCATCCTCGATGAACCGACCGCCAACCTCGACTTTGGCAATCAAGGCAAAGTCATGCGGGAAATCCGTGCGCTCGCCGCCAGTGGGCTGGGTGTGATCTTCTCGACGCATGACCCGAACCACGCCCTGAGGCACGCCGATCATGCGCTGCTGATCCGTGACGGCACGTGTCTCGCCGCGGGGGCGGTTGAGAGCGTTCTCACGCAGACCAATCTCGTAGCCCTCTATGCGAGCCCGGTTCTGTCCGTAGGGGAAGGTAGACAGACCGTATTCTTGTCGGGGTGAACGGTCCCATTAGAAATTGCCTGTGCAGTCTTTGCCGATGAAGAATGAAGCTGTTCCGATGGCTCGGCGGGCTGATTACAGTTGTTCCTCTAAAAGCATTATTTCAGTAAACAAGCGGGCATCCGCCCAAGTACACGTTCGCGCCAGCCCATCTCAACAGTGCACTCGTCCTTTGAACCTCCGGCATCTCAGTTATCTGCTCGCCTTGGCCGCAGAGCGAAACTTTCACAAAGCCGCACAGGCTTCGCACATCGCTCAGCCGACCCTCTCGGCTGCGCTTCGGCAGCTTGAAGCCGAATTCGGTGTACCACTCGTTCGCCGCTCCAATCAGCGGTTCGAGGGATTTACCGATGAAGGCGTGAAGGTTCTCGAGGTCGCGCGACGTATGTTGGCCGACTCCGATACCCTCAAACAGTCGCTACGCACACCGCGCGGCCGGCTCACGGGTCAGCTTCGCATCGGTATCATCCCCACAGCCGAGCCGCTGGCCGGCCAGATCACGGCCGCCTTTCATGCTCGGCAACCTGATGTCACGATCACTTTGCTGAGCAATACGTCGAAAGAAATTGAGCGCCGTATTACAGAGCATACGCTTGAGGCTGGGATCACCTACGTCGAGCGCACGCGATCCAGTCAGTTGCTCGCTCAGCCGCTGTACCGGGAGGGTTACGTCGTGATCGGCGCGGAGGAGTTTCTCGGCCAGACTCGGACACGCATCACGTGGCGGGAAGCGGCATCACTGCCGTTGGTATTGCTCAATCAGGAGATGCAGAACCGGTCGCTGATCAACGAAGCCTTCCGCAAGGCTGGCGCCGAACCGAAGGTCATGGCTGAAAGCAGCACGCTGGTCGGAATCTTCAGTCACGTGCGGCAAGGCATGTGGTGTGGTGTTGTGCCCAATACCTTTGCCGCCATGCTCGGGCCAGTCGGTGGAATTCGGGTGTTGGCACTGACGGATCCGATAACAGAACACGCTGTCGGCATCCTCACGCTGGCCCGCAAGCCGCTACCGCCTCTCGCTCAGGCCCTGATCGAAGTTCTGCAGCAGCTGCCGGCAATCGGGGGCCGCGCCAAGCTTCGTGGCTGATAGATTTTATCGATCACGGTGCGGGTAGAACTCATTTGCCCTTAAGGCTTGCCGCTTCCATTAGTGCCCCTCGCAGCACTCATGGCAGGAGCGGACGATGCTTGATGGCGAGGTGATGACGTTGCCGGAACAGCGTCTGCTGATTCATGGCAACTGGGTCAATGCGGCGAGCGGCCGGAGCTTCGCGACGATCAACCCAGCCACTGAAGAGCATATCGCCCAGATCGCGGAGGCCGGAGCTGCCGATATCGATGCTGCCGTAACCTCGGCGCGTCAGGCCCTGGAAGGGCCGTGGCGGCTGCTAACCGGCGCTCAGCGTGGCAAGCTTCTTCGCCGCCTCGCGGACCTCATTGAACAGGATCTGGAAAATCTCGTCAGGCTCGAGGGCATCGATGCGGGGAAGCCGCTCGCTGCAACGCGTCGGCAAGACCTTCCGGCTGCGATCGATTGCCTCGAATACTACAGCGGCTGGGCTGACAAGATCGCAGGTGAAGTGGTGCCGGCGCGCGCCGATGCCCTTACATATGTGACCCGCCAGCCGGTCGGCGTGGTAGCCGCCATCGTTCCGTGGAACTTTCCTCTGATGAATGCGGTGTGGAAAATCGCACCGGCACTCGCGTGCGGATGCACGGTCGTGCTCAAGCCTGCGGAGTTGACTCCACTGTCGGCGCTCCGCCTTGGCGAACTTGCGTTGGCCGCTGGAATTCCACCGGGTGTCCTCAACATTGTGCCGGGATTCGGTACGGTTGCGGGACAGGCTCTCATTGAACATCCCGGCGTCGACAAGATCTCCTTCACCGGCTCGCCGCAAGTTGGCAAGCACATCATGGCAACCGCTGCTCAGCAGTGCAAACACGTCACGCTGGAGCTCGGCGGCAAGTCGCCAAATATCATTTTTGAGGATGCCGACCTTGACGCTGCCGCGCACGCGACGGGGTCAGGCATCTTCTTCAATGCCGGTCAGGTGTGCTCAGCGGGATCGCGCGTTCTGGTTCAAGAGAGCAAGTATGACGAGATGGTCAGCCGCCTCGTCGTTCGCTCCCAGCGGATCAGACTGGGCAACCCATTCGATCCAGCAACGTCGATGGGACCACTGATCTCCGCAATACAACAGGAGCGGGTTCTCGGACATATCGCGCGCGGTCGCGATGGGGGAGCGCGCGTGGCTTATGGTGGTGAGGCGCATGGCGATAGCGGGTTCTTTGTTCAACCGACGGTGCTAGCCGATGCCACGAACGCAATGAGCGTGGCGCAGGAAGAAATCTTTGGCCCGGTCGCAACCGTTATTCCGTTCAAGGATGCCGCTGACGCGGTACGCATTGCCAACGACAGCCGGTACTCACTGGCCGCCGGTCTTTGGACAAAGGACGTGACGCGCGCACATCGCATTGCGCAGGCATTGCGTGCCGGAACAGTGTGGATCAACACATTCGGTCCGACCGACACGCGTATGCCATGGGGCGGATTTGGCGGCGATTCCGGCGTCGGACGAGATCTCGGAAGAACAGCCCTGGATAATTACACCGAACAGAAGGCTGTTTGGTTGCATCTCAGCAAGGTCGCCTGACGGGTTGATGTGAGGCTTCCCCTCAAACAGAGACCGTGCGTACTGCGTACGCGCGACCTCTGTTCCCGTATGTGCGGGTGCCGGCCCCCTATTGCTGCATCAATCGATTTTATCGATCGTAATCACTCACACAATGCGTTGGAACGCCAGCGCCGAGCCGCCGACATTCCGGGAAACTGAATTCCGGAAATGGATACTCGCGTGCAAAGAAATGCTGTGCCCACTCATGCGGACGTTATCGTTCCGTCATCGCGTATCCGCGCGTCCACCCATCACATCGGCGATCTGAGCTGGGGCGTTCTCCTTACTATTATCATCGCGTCGGCTGCATTTTTGATCCGTGAATTGCCCGGGCTGTCAGCAGTGAGCCCGATGATCCTCGCGGTCATCATAGGAATGGCGGTTAATTCCGTGATTGGCTTGCCCGAGAGGGTCCGGCCGGGCATCGCGATTGTCGTGCGAAGCGTGCTGCGGTTTGCCATTATCCTTTTGGGGCTCCAACTGACGATCGGGCAGGTTGCGAATGTCGGACTGACCGGCCTCGGTATCATCGCTGTAGCTGTCATCTCGACAATGGGTTTCACAATTTGGCTGGGCGGCGTATTGCGCGTCGATCGCCAACTCAGTCATCTCATCGCCGTGGGAACAGCAATATGCGGCGCTTCAGCGATCGTTGCGGCGAACAGTGTGACGCGGGCGCGTGGAGAAGATGTGGCGTACGCATTGGCTTGCGTCACTCTGTTCGGCACGATCGCAATGTTCTCGTATCCGCTACTCGCAGACGTGCTGCTCCTTTCTCCGGATGTCTATGGCTTGTGGGCTGGAGCGTCCATTCACGAGGTTGCGCAAGTCGTTGCCGCCGCATTTCAGGCCGGGCCGGAGGCGGGTGAGATCGGCACCGTCGCAAAGCTGTCTCGCATCATCTTCCTTGCACCGATTGTTCTGAGCTTGGCGGCAATCGCTCCGCGCGGAGGTGCAGGTGAACCTCCGACGATTCCGATCCCATGGTTTGTCTTAGGCTTCATCGGCATGATGCTGCTCAACAGCATCGTCGCCGTGCCGAGTGCTGTGCGGTCTGTTGCGGGTTCCGCTACGTCCTTCATGCTTGCCATGGCGTTGGCGGCGATGGGTCTGCAAACCAACATCGCGCACCTGCGCAAAAAGGGGCTCCGTCCTCTCCTACTCGGATGTGGTGCGACCATCTATATCGCAGGCATCAGTCTGACATTGGCGCTGTTGCTCGTGTAACAATCAGATCATGACACTCGAACAGCTTCGGATTTTTGTCGCGGTCGCCGAGCACGAGCATATGACTCGGGCTGCGCATCATCTCAACTTGACGCAATCGGCGACGAGTGCCGCAATCGCTGCCCTCGAAAACAGGTACGCGACGAAGCTGTTCGATCGTGTCGGCCGGCGTATCGCTCTGACAGAAGCGGGGCGTCTGTTTCTTGTCGAAGCCAAAGCGGTTCTGACCCGTGCAGCAACGGCGGAAACAGTCCTTGCCGATCTGGCCGGATTGTCACGTGGGACCGTTCGGATTGCCGCGAGTCAGACCGTCGGCAACTACTGGCTGCCGCCCATCATCCAACGCTTCCGATCCATCCATGGTGGCGTCACGCTCAAGCTTTCACTTGGCAATACCGAGACGGTTGCAGCAGCGGTTCGCGAAGGTTTGGCTGAACTCGGCTTCATTGAAGGGGACATCGACGACCCGGTTCTCGCTGTTCGATCGATAGCGAGGGATCAGATGGTTCTCGTCGCACCCAAAGGTCATCCGTGGTCACAGACCCCACCGAAAGCAGCTGACGACCTGAGAACGGCACAATGGGTTTGCCGTGAGCGCGGTTCGGGAACGCGTGCAGCGCTGGAAGCGGTTTTGCCAGCGTTGGGGCTCGGCCAGGAGGCAATGGAATCCGCACTCGAGTTGCCATCAAACGAAGCCGTTTGCGCCGCGGTCGAGGCCGGCGCCGGAGTGACGATTTTATCGTCTCACGTGGTTCGCCGTGCGTTGGAAGCCGGCTCCCTGGTTGCGATTGATATCAAGCTACCGTCGCGGAGTTTCTTCGTCCTGCGCCACAAGGAACGATACGTAACGAAAGCATCCGCTGAATTTCAGAGAAAATCCGCGAGCGGCATGGTCTGACGCAAGCCGAGTTGGCTGAGCGCATTGGTACAACTCAGCAAACGATCGCCCGCTGGGAGACTGGCAAGGCAGAACCAACTTTGGCAGCTCTTCGCGATTTGGCAGTGATCCTTTGGACCAGTATCGATCACCTGTTGGGACGAAAGGCCGCCTTGGCTCCGCAGTCGACAAATCCATTCGCCTGGATCTCTGGGGACAAGAGTGGATATTGGGGAAACATTGGCCTTCGTTTGCCGCAGAGTAAATTTTCGACTTGGTATCCAATTACTACTTCGACCATGGAAGATATTTTTCGTGAGTTACAGGAAGTGGGACCCGACACTTGGATCTCGTTCCAAACGCTGAACAACAAGATGGTTCTTTGCCGACCAGCTAAGATTCAGGCGTTTACATTCCTTGATGAGGCTGAGGATCAAGTCGATGGAGATTGGGAGGTTGGACCCGATGAAGTCGAGGGTTGGCCTCAAGAAGTGTATGAGTGCCTTGAGTATCTCATGTGGGAGGACATGGGAGTTCCCGACGCTGAGCGTGAGTTTTCCGATAAATTGATCACTGGAACACGAGACTTGATTGAGAAACACGAGCTCGACGAGAAGAAGCTGATGGAGATGTGCATCAAGACGCGCGTTGCGTTTACGGATGGAACTGTACGTCTTATGCACGCTTCATCAGAGCGGCTTGCAAATGCGATGTTTGATTTCGATCTTGGCATCGAGTGCAGCCACTCGAAGATGCTTCATCTCAATGATGAGGGCGGTGACCACAGCGTCTTCTTGTCTCTTGATCTCATTTCGCGCCTAGAGCTTCCTCTTCTCTTATTGAAGAAGGGAATGGAAGATCAACTCGAAGACTATGCCGAAGAAGGTGCTGATAGCGAGGTAGTCGATTTTGATGCGACCAAGTCTCAAAGCTCAAAGAAGAGCAAAAAGAGAGAGCTTTGAAAACGGCACCCGACTCATCATGGACATTGGACCGGGGCACGACCACTGGAGTGGTGCGCACATCACTTCCTCCAAGAGCCGGTTCAAATCCTCTGTGGGGAACTGGCGCTCCCTACGGGAGTCGAACCCGTCTTTTCAGATTGAAAATCTGACGTCCTAACCGATAGACGAAGGGAGCGCTGGGCGACGGTATAGGTACGATTGGCCGCCTGCGCAAGCATGGTTATGCGCTCGCACCCCAATGTGCGGCAGGGCCTCGTGCGCTACGCTGTCGCGTTCCCTGTGAAAGCCAGCAAATTGGGCGGATCTGCGCTGCGGATACGGCAAATTGCGACATGCAACCTTACCTCCGCGAGCGGCGGATGACGCGTCTGCGACTGGAAGCTATTAGACCAGATATCAGCCCTGACGGCGTGGGTCGGCGGCGTCGTCGATGGTGAGCTCGATTTTCTCACGGCCGCCCCAGGTGTCGCGCTTGAGCGTGCCCGCGATATGCAGTGGCATGCCACCGGCTCCCAGCAAAACATCGCCAAGCGGCTGATCTGCCGCGCGGAACGCAACCGCATCGAGCCGCTTGCCGTCCCCCGCCTCCAGGCTGCACCGGATGTGTCGGTCGCCAACAATCTTCGCGAACTTGACGCGATGGGCGGGTAGGGCGAAGCGGGGTTGCGGATTGCCTTGGCCGTAGGGACCTGCGCGCTCGAGCAGCTGCAGCAGGTCGTCCGTGACCCCGCTGGCGGTGAGGGCGCCATCAATGTCCAAGCCGGCGCTGGCGCGCGCTTCCGTTGCTGCGGAAGCCAGGGAGTCGTTCAGAAAGCCGCGCAATGTTTCCAGCTGCGGCTCTTCGATGGTCAGGCCTGCCGCCATGGCGTGACCACCGCCCTTGACGAGATGTCCGGCTGTCACGGCGGCGCGCACGGCCGACCCGATATCCACTCCGCTCACCGAACGCAGCGATGCGGTGCCGACGCCCTTGTCCCACGAGATGATGCACGTCGGACGCCGGAACCGATCTGTCAGCCGGCTGGCGACAAGACCGACAACGCCCTTGTGCCACTCCTTGGAACCGAGCACGAGCACCGGCAACGCCGGATCGGCCTCGAGCATCTGTTCAGCTTCCAGCATCGCCTGCGCGAGCATCTCGGTCTCGATCGCTTTGCGCTCCTTATTGAGTTTGTCGAGGAGTTGCGCGATGCGGGCCGCTTCCGTTTCGTCGTGACCAGCCAGGAGCCGCGCGCCAAGAGCCGAGTCGCCGATGCGGCCACCGGCGTTGATACGTGGTCCAAGGACGAAGCCCAGATGATAGGGCGTTGGCGCTTGATTGAGACCCGCGGCGTCGAACAATGCGGTGAGCCCGATGTTGCCGCGGCCGTGCATGACCTGGAGGCCTTTGACGACATAAGCGCGGTTGAGGCCGGTAAGCGGGACCACGTCGCAGATGGTCGCCAGCGCCACCATGTCGAGCAGGCTGAGCAGATCGGGGGCCGGACGCTGTGCTGTGTAGTAGCCGCGCTGCCGCAACTCGCGGCTGACAGCGACGAGTACCATGAACGTGACGCCGGCCGCGCAAAGCTGGCCGAGATTGGATAGATCGTCCTGCCGGTTCGGGTTGACCACCGCCTGGGCGTCCGGCAACCGCTCGTCGGCCTGATGGTGGTCGATGACGACGACGTCGCAGCCAAGTTTGCGGGCATGCGCCAGTGGCTCGAAGCTCGTGGTCCCGCAGTCGACGGTCACGATGAGCTGCGCACCATCCTTGACCAGAGATTCGATGGCGGTGGGATTAGGCCCGTACCCCTCGAACAGCCGATCGGGAATATAGACGCGACAGCCGAGATCGTGAGCGGCGAGGAAGCGATGCATCAGTGCGGACGAACATGCGCCGTCCACATCGTAGTCCCCGAAGACCGCGATCGATTGGCGCCCGATGATCGCATCGGCGAGCCTTGCGGCGGCCTTATCCATATCGCGTAGGGCGCTTGGGTCAGGCATCAAGGCCTTGATCGTTGGATCAAGAACCGTTGGCACCTCTTCGAGCTTGATCCCACGCGCGGCCAGGACACGGCCGAGTAATTCAGGAAGATCGTAGCGCTGGCTGATGGCTGACGCCAAACCGCGCATCGGCGGCTCAAGGCGTTCGCGCCAGATAAAACCGCGCGCCGATTGTGAGACGCCCAGGAACGGTGATGGGTCGTCAGCGACGTCATCAATTCGTGGCTTGCGCAGTGCTCCCAACATT